>NZ_VSZV01000342.1:0-26956 GCF_008919455.1 Rhizobium sp. PEPV16 | reverse complement strand
GGCGCTGCGCCACCGCCTGCAGCAGCAGGGCGAAAAGGCGATCTTCCAGACCGGCGGGCTGTCGATCGATCTCGTCAAGCGCATCGTCAAGGTCGACGGCGCGGAAATAAAGCTGTCGCCGAAGGAATACGACATCCTGCGCGTGCTCGCCCAGCATGCCGGCAAGGTGCTGACACACCAGTTTCTTCTAAAGCAGATATGGGGGCCGGCGGCTGACGTGCAGTATCTGCGCGTCTATGTCCGGCAACTGCGACAAAAGATTGAGCAGATTCCGGACCAGCCGCACTATATCACCACGGAGACCGGCGTCGGCTACCGGCTCAGGGAACCGGACTGACGTCCCTTCCCTCCCGCTGCCCGAACAGTATCGAGCCGAACAGTATCGAGAATGACATGAACCTTCCCAGCATCATCCGGCCGGAACATACCTTCATCGGCGTGTCGGCGCCGACCAAATGGCGCGCGCTGCAGACCATAGCCGACAAGGCCGCCAAGGCTTTCTCTGTCGACGGCCAGACCATCCTGAAGGCGCTCGAAGCACGTGAGAAGCTCGGCTCGACGGGGATCGGCAACGGCATCGCCATCCCACATGCGGCGATCGACGGCATGACCAGCCCGCGCGGCCTTCTCATCCGTTTCGCCCAGCAGTTGGATTTCGAGGCGATTGACGATACCCCGACCGACATCGGCTTCGTGCTGCTCTTTGGAGAAAACAATCGCGGCGAATATCTGAACGTGCTCTCTGCTATCGCCAGGCGGCTGCAATCGGACGGCGTGCTTGCCGCCATGCGCAAGGCAAGAACGGTCGACGAATTCTATTCCGATTTCATCGCCGATTCACGGGTGTGACATCCAAATTCAATAGCGAGAGCATGATGTCGTCCGAAAACCGCTCACACTTTTCGGCATCATAAAAAAAGGCGCGGCCCGAAGGCCGCGCCCGCTCGTCTGCAATCAGACTATCTTAGAAATCGCGCTGGAAGCGCAGGAAGCCGAACACTTCGTCGTCGCCTTCGTCCTCATCGTGATATTGCACGCTGAGCTTCGAACGCAGGTCTTCGACGATCTGGTAGTCGATGGTGACACCGGTCGTGTAGGCGCTGCCGCCGGTGAAGCCGTTGCCGTCAGCCTCGAGAGCGATGTTCTCGAAGTACTGGAAGCCCGGGGTGACCGACCACTTGTCGTTGATCTTCAAGGCATATTCTGCTGCGATCGTCCATTCGGACTCTTCGTAGTAGTAGTTGGCGCCGCTTGCCCATATGCCGGCGATGCCGAGCGTGCCCGGGCCGATGTCGGCGTAGACGATCCCGCGGACAGCGACTTCGCTGGTGTCGGTGTCATAACCGGCAAGCAGATAAGCGCTGATGGCGCCGGCCTTGTAGGAGACCTGGCCTGCGACACCAAAGTTGTTCGGGCCTTCGCCCGGCTTGGTGGCGTAATCGTCTTCGAGTTCGTCGACCGAGATGCCGGCCGCGAAAGCACCATTCTCGTACTGATATCGGATCGAGTTGTGGGTCGTCTCGTTGCTGGCGAGCGTATCGGTCTCGCCGCTCATGTCGTCATCCCACCAGCTGTACAGTTTACCGGCGCGGAAACCGGCAATGTCGAGATAGCCTTCATCCAACAAAGCTTCCTGATCGGAGGCATTGTCGACATTGTAACGCAGGGTGATGACGCCGGTAAGCGTACCGTACTCGGTGTCGTTCTTGGTCTGGAAGGTGACCTGACCACGAGTCCAGAAGTTTACGTCGGAATCGCCGGATATCTGCTCACCGAAGCGCACTTCGGTACGGATGTAACCGCCGATCGAAAGGCATGTTTCCGTTCCCGGAATATAAAAATAGCCGGTTCCGTAGGCGTCGCAAACGCGAACATATTCCACGGGCTCGGGTTCCGCCGCCACGATGGCGTCGGCTGCGCGGGCTCCGGAGGCCGCGGCAAGGGCGGCAACGGAGGCAAAAAGGATAGTTCTGATATTCATTTTGAATGGCCCTAACAGGTTTGGAATGCGAGGCGCACTTCAAGGGGTGCCCCCGCGTAGCGGTCGGCGAATACGGCCGCACGGGAGCCATATAGGAATCCGCAAGTGTCATCGCGGCAAAATCCTGGCAAAAATCTGCATCACCATGTCGCTTTCGTGGAGGAACTGTGGCTAAAAAAACACGACCTTGCGGCAGGGCCGCGGCGGCAACCGATTGGCCGCGGCCAACTTCGGCACGTCCATTTCCAAATTGCTTCTTAAATGGAATGGCATTCTAACACCCCGACCGGAACCGGAAGAACCTTCGTTTCATTATACGACTGACTTGATAGAGTTACGAAAGAAAACAGGAGGGTTCTCATGCAGACACAACGGCTCACCCGGCTCATCGCAGCTGCGGTCATGGCAGGCAGCTTCGCAATCGGGAGCATCGCTCCGGCATTCGCGGATCAGACGCTTCTTAACGTTTCCTACGATCCGACCCGCGAATTGTATAAGGATTTCAATGCCGCCTTTGCCGCCAAGTGGCAAAAGGACAGCGGTGAAACCGTGACGATCCAAGCATCGCATGGCGGTTCCGGCGCCCAAGCCCGCTCGGTCATCGACGGCCTCGACGCCGATGTCGTGACACTTGCTCTCGAAGGCGATATCGACGCCATCGCCAAGGCGACCGGCAAGATCCCGGCCGACTGGAAGACCAAGTTCCCCAACAATTCGACGCCCTATACATCGACGATCGTCTTCCTCGTCCGCAAGGGCAACCCGAAGGGCATCAAGGATTGGGGCGACCTGGTCAAGGATGACGTGCAGGTCATCACCCCGAACCCGAAGACATCGGGCGGCGCCCGCTGGAACTTCCTGGCCGCCTGGGCATGGGCCAAGCAGGCAAATGGTGGCGATGAAGCCAAGGCGCAGGAATACGTTGCGAAACTGCTGCAGCATGTTCCGGTTCTCGACACTGGCGCTCGCGGCGCCACGACCACCTTCGTCCAGCGCGGCCTCGGCGACGTGCTGCTTGCCTGGGAAAACGAAGCCTATCTTTCGCTCGAGGAACTCGGTCCCGACCAGTTCGAAATCGTGACGCCGGCCTTCTCCATCCGCGCCGACCCGCCGGTCGCCATCGTCGACGGCAACGTCGACAAGAAGGGCACGCGCAAGGTCGCCGAAGCCTATCTCAACTACCTCTATTCGGACGAAGGCCAGAAGATCGCCGCCAAGCACTACTATCGGCCGACCAAGCCGGAAGCCGCCGATCCGGCTGACATCGCCCGCTTCCCGAAGCTGACGCTCGCGACCATTGACGACTTCGGCGGCTGGAAAGAGGCGCAGCCGAAATTCTTCGGCGATGGCGGGGTATTTGACCAAATCTACAAGCCGGCCCAATAATAGACTTCATGAAAGCACATAGCCCCACGCGGTGGCGGTTCAAACGGCCGAGCGTCATTCCGGGTTTCGGAATGGCGCTCGGCTTTACCTTGACCTGGCTCACCCTTCTGATCCTCATCCCGCTCTCGGGCCTTGCCGTCCGGTCGAGCGCGCTTGGCTGGGAGAAATTCTGGTCGATCGCGCTCGATCCGCGCACGCTGAACGCGCTGCGCATCAGCTTCGGCAGCGCCTTCATCGCCGCAATCGTCAATGCCGTCTTCGGCATCATCCTCGCCTGGGTGCTGGTGCGTTACCGTTTCCCAGGCAAGCGGATCATCGATGCCATGGTCGACCTGCCCTTCGCGCTGCCGACCGCCGTTGCCGGCATCGCCCTGACGACGCTCTATGCGCCGAACGGCTGGATCGGCCAGTTCCTGACGCCGCTCGGCATCAAGATCGCCTTCACGCCTGCCGGCATCGTCGTGGCGCTTATCTTCGTCGGCCTGCCCTTCGTGGTGCGCACCGTGCAGCCGGTCATGGAGGAGATTGACAAGGAAGTGGAGGAAGCCGCGGCAACGCTCGGCGCCAATCGCTTCCAGACGATTTTCCGCGTGTTGTTGCCGGGGCTGGCGCCCGCCGTGCTCACCGGCTTTGCGCTCGCCTTCGCCCGCGGCGTCGGCGAATATGGCTCGGTCATCTTCATCGCTGGCAACCTGCCGTTCAAATCGGAGATCGCGCCGCTGCTGATCATCATCAAACTCGAAGAGTATAATTACGCCGCAGCGACCGGCATTGCGGCGATCATGCTGATCATCTCGTTCGCCATGCTGCTCGTCATCAATCTCATCCAGAGCTGGAGCAGGCGGAGGTACGGCTATGGCGCTTGATGCGACCGCTCAACCGGCAAAGCTGCGGTCGGTGACCACCGAAAACAGGATCGCGCGCTACAGCCTCATCATCCTCTCGCTCGTCTTCCTGCTGCTGATCCTGCTTCTGCCGCTCGCGGCTGTCTTCGTGGAAGCCTTCCGCAAGGGAGCCGGCCCCTTTCTCGAGGCGCTCGCAGACGCCGAAACCTTCTCGGCGATTCGCCTGACGCTGATCGTTGCCGGCGTTAGCGTGCCGCTCAACCTCATCTTCGGGGTTGCCGCAGCCTGGGCGATCGCCAAGTTCGAGTTCAAGGGCAAGGCCTTCCTGACGACGCTGATCGACCTACCTTTCTCGGTCTCACCCGTCATATCGGGCCTGGTCTTCGTTCTGCTGTTCGGCGCCAATACCTGGCTCGGCCAGTGGTTCAGCGCTCACGACATCAAGATCCTGTTCGCCGTGCCGGGGTTGATCCTTGCCACCATGTTCGTCACCTTCCCCTTTGTCGCCCGCGAGCTGATCCCGCTGATGCAGGAACAGGGAACGGCCGACGAGGAGGCAGCCCTTTCGCTCGGCGCCAGCGGATGGCAGACCTTCTGGCACGTGACGTTGCCGAATATCAAATGGGGCCTGCTTTACGGGGTACTGCTCTGCAACGCCCGTGCCATGGGCGAATTCGGTGCCGTCTCGGTGGTGTCGGGCCACATCCGCGGCCAGACGAACACCATGCCGCTGCAGGTGGAAATTCTCTATAACGAGTATAATTTCACCGGCGCTTTTGCGGTCGCCACGCTTTTGGCCTTGCTCGCGCTCGTAACTCTTGTTTTGAAGACGCTGCTGGAAATGCGCTATAGCGCCGAAATCGCCGCCAGCCGGCGGCACTGAAGGATTTGGAATGGAAGTACGCGTTCAAAACATTCGCAAGGAATTCGATCGTTTTCCGGCGCTGCACGATGTCTCGCTCGACATCCGCTCCGGCGAGCTGATCGCACTGCTCGGTCCTTCGGGCTCCGGCAAGACGACATTGCTGCGGCTGATCGCCGGCCTCGAAAGCCCGACGGAGGGGCTGATCTTTTTCGGCGACGAGGATGCCTCGAAGAAATCAGTGCAGCAGCGCAATATCGGCTTCGTCTTCCAGCACTATGCTCTATTCCGCTACATGACGGTGCTCGAAAACGTCTCCTTCGGCCTGAAGGTTAGAAACAGTGCGCGGCGGCCGCCGAAGGCCGATATTCGCAGGCGGGCGCTGGAACTGCTCGACCTCGTCCAGCTTTCCGGTCTGGAAAAGCGCTACCCGGCCCAGCTTTCGGGCGGCCAGCGCCAGCGTGTGGCGCTCGCCCGCGCCATGGCCGTCGAGCCGAACGTGCTGCTGCTCGACGAACCCTTCGGCGCGCTCGACGCCCAGGTGCGCAAGGACCTGCGCAAGTGGCTGCGCGATATCCACGACCGCACCGGCCACACCACCGTCTTCGTCACCCACGACCAGGATGAGGCGCTGGAGCTTGCCGACCGCGTCGTCGTCATGAGCCAGGGCGCGATCGAACAGGTCGGCACACCGGACCAGGTCTACGACAATCCGAATTCTCCCTTCGTCTTCGGCTTCATCGGCCAGTCGAACTGCCTTGAGGTCGAGGTTGCCGACAGTGACATTCGCTTCGAAGGCCGCTCGCTCGGCCTCAATGCCGAAGGCGAGCCAGATGGCACGGCGCAGCTCTATTTCCGCCCGCATGACGTCAGGCTCTGCGAATCAGCTGAAAACTGTATCGCCGGCCAGCCGGTCTCCAGCCGCCGCGTGGCCGGCACCCGCCATATCGAACTGGATATCGGCAACGATCGCCCGCATATCGAGATCGAATTGCCGCCGAGCGAAGCCGACAGGCTCGACCGAAACCGGGTGGCTTTCAAGCCGACCCGCTGGAAACTGTTCCGCGGCTGACGGAGATGGGGCGGCGATCGACTGCGCCGCGCGTCTTTCGAGAGCCGAAAAGGAGCTGTAACACTTTGAATTGCTGTATGATTTTGTCCTTAAATCGATTCCGATCCGAGGAATTATGCAGTCCTCATCGCCGGAATCGTTTTCGGCGAGAGTCCCTTAGGCTTTTTGTTATCTAAGGTTGTTTGTATTTCAGTCATATGACGAGTAAAACGTTTTCACTTAATCAAAAAGGGCTGAACTAATCCCATAGGAGGCACCTGGCGTTGAGGGCGGAGATTTCCTTTGGAAAATCCCTGATCGGGATTTTGTTCGTAGGACTGGCAGCTGCAAGCTGCACGACGACATCGAAACCGGCGGCAACGGCGGCGAACACCAAGACGAAGCAGGGTCAACCGGCAAAAGTCACGTTCAATTATACGGCCAAGGATCGCGACTGCCTGCAGCGCGCGATGTATTTCGAATCCCAGCATTCGGACGAGGACGGCTACATGGCTGTCGGGACCGTTGTCATGAACAGGCTCACCTCCGGCGCCTATCCCCCTTCCATCTGCGGCGTCGTGGCCCAGAAAAGGCAGTTCGCGCCCGGCGTGATGACGCGCGAAGTCAAACCGCAGGCGGAAACCGAGCTTGCGAGCGCAGCCGATGCGATCCTTATCAAGGGCGCCCGCCATCCTGCGGTGAAGGATGCGATGTTCTTCCACACCGATGGACTGAAATTCCCCTACGACAACATGCACTATGTGACGGTCGCCGGCGGCAACGCCTTCTACGAGAAGCGCGACTCCAACGGCATGCTTCAAACGCCGCCGCCGCTGCCCTCCTACGAGGTGGCGATGAACTATGTCCCCGGCGAAAGCATGCTGCCGCCGCAATTCGAAGCGCTGATACCCTCGGCGGTTCCCGTTCCTCTGCCGGCTCCAGACCCCATGGCCACCGCGAGCACGGCGCAGATGCGGATCACGGCGCCGGTGACCGCGCCGGAAACATCGCCGGTAACATTGGTTGAGCCCGAACCGGGAATGCCCATTGCGATCCCGACGCCCCGCCCAGCCTATGACAGCGTGATGCTGCGTGAAAGTCTTCCAGCGAAGGGCGGTTAATCAACCGCCCTTCGGGTTTAAGAGTTAGCTGGAAGCGCGCCTAGGCGCGCTCTTCCCAGACCTTCGCCAGTTCCACAATCGTTTTGACGGCCTTTTCCATATCCTGCCGGCTCACCCATTCGAGCGGCGAGTGGAAAGCATGGCCGCCGGCGAAAATGTTCGGGCACGGCAGTCCCATGAAGGAAAGGCGCGAGCCATCCGTGCCGCCGCGGATGCTGCCGCGCACCGGCGTCATGCCGGCCCGGCGCACCGCCTCGATGGCGTTCTCGACGATCTCCGGGTGACGATCGAGCACCACCTTCATGTTGCGATACTGTTCCTTCACCTCAAAATGATAGGTCGAGCCGGGATAGGCAGCCATCACGTCCTTGACGATGGCTTCGAGCATCGTTTCCTTTTCCGTCAGCCCCTTATCGGTGAAATCACGGATGATGAGGCTCAGCGACGCCTTCTCCATCGAGCCGGTCACACCAGTGGGATGGATGAAACCCTGCCTGCCTTCAGTGGTCTCCGGCGCAAGATCCCTCGGCAGCCGGTCGATGATGGCGCCGGCGATCTTGATGGCGTTTTCCATGCGGTCCTTGGCGAAACCGGGATGGATCGCCACACCTGATATGCTGATCTCGACGCCGTCGGCCGAGAAGGTCTCATCCTCGATATGGCCGGCCGTCTCGCCGTCCATCGTATAGGCGAAGTCGGCTCCGAGTTTCGCTAGATCCACCTTGTTGACGCCGCGCCCGACCTCCTCGTCGGGCGTGAACAGGATCTTGATCGTCCCGTGCCTGATATCAGGATTGCCGACGAGCATTTCAGCCGCGGTCATGATTTCGGCCAGTCCGGCCTTGTCGTCGGCGCCGAGCAATGTCGTTCCATCGGTCGTGACGATATCATTGCCGATCTGGTTCTGCAGTTCGGGATGATCGCTGACGCGGATCACCCGGCCCGTGTCGCCGGCAAGCTTGATATCCCCGCCGGCATAGTTCCTGATGATCTGCGGCTTGACATCGGTGCCGCTGAAATCGGGCGCCGTATCCATGTGCGAGCAGAAACAGATGACCGGCACCGTCTTGTCGCTATTGGCCGGAATGGTCGCGTAGACATAGCCGTGTTCATCGAGATGCGCGTCGGCCAGACCGATCCTCAGCAGTTCATCGACCAGAACCCGGCCGAGATCCTTCTGCTTGCCGGTGGTCGGCTGCGTCGACGAGGCAGGGTCGGATTGCGTGTCGATAACGACATAACGGAGAAAGCGGTCGAGAACAGTATCGGTCATGGCATCCAGTCCAGCAAGATCACACGGACGATATAGCCCTCCTGGGCGATGCGGCAAAAGATTTTTCCACCCGCAGCACGTGAGGGTTTCCCCAGTCAATCCATTTCATGCGCTGCCATCGGATGCCGGAATCGATACCACATGGGAAACAAGCCCGCCGTCGCTGACCTCATGCACGAGGAAGGACGGAACGTCGATCACCGGAAGATCGGCACGGCCTTCCAGCAGAAGCGGATTGGGCAGGCAAAGGGAGCCGCAGGTCTGGACAGGCATCGATCCCAGCCGGCCAAATGCGGGTCGGTGAACATGGCCACAAAGAATCGCCAGCGGTAGCCTGTCCATCGCCACCAGGGTGCTGAGAAGCGCACTGTCGTTCCTGCATCCGACCCGGTCCAGCACCTCGATGCCGATCCTCAATGGCGGCTGATGCATGAAGAGAAGCCAGCGCGTCGTCACGTCCGCAAGCGCGCTCATCAGCAATGGCAGATGCGGCAGGACATCGCCGTAGCTTTGCCCGGCGACGGTCACATCGACCCCGAGCAGGGTCAGGCCATTGACGGCTGTCCGGAAATGCATCGGTCCCGTCGCATTAATCCACGTGCCGACGACGGCAAGTTCGGAACGCATCAATTGCACATCGTCACCGTTGCCCGGCAACAGGTGGACAGGGCAGTCCAGCGACCGCAGGTTTTCGGCGACAAGGCGATAGCCGTGCCGCCATCCGTCATCTACCAGATCTCCGGTGACAACAAGCACATCCGGGCGGAACGTCTTCAGCCACGCTATCGCTCGCTCCAGCGTCTGGAGCGACGAAAGGTCCGGCCTCGCATGGATATCGGATATCTGCGCAACAAGCATGTTCTGCTTTCCCGCCCCTGCTGGAGACAATATGCCGAAACCGATAGCGTCAGGCTACCGGCCTCCGACCATTCAGTCGACGCGTTTTCCGTCGCCGTCGAACACATGCAGATATTGGGCGGGGAAGGCCACGTTGATCTTCGGACCTGCCTTCAGCGCTTCGCGGTTAAGCGTGAAGATCTTGAACGGCAGACCATGCAGGGCAAGGTGCAGGATGATGCCGAAGCCTGTGGGCTCGACGAGTTCCACATCCGCGGCAAGCCCCGCCCCGCCGTCGCTCATCAGCACATGCTCCGGCCGGATGCCGAGCGTCACCTTTGCGCCGTCGACAAGCGGCAGAGGCTTGGCAAGCGGCACGATCGTGCCGTCCTTCAGCTTCACGCCGCCGGCATCATAGCTGGCCTCGAGGAAATTCATCCCCGGCGAGCCGATGAAGCCGGCAACGAAGAGATTGGCGGGGCGGTCGTAGAGTTCCAGGGGACTTCCGACCTGCTGGACCACCCCGCCATGCATGGCAACGATCCGGTCCGCCAGCGTCATTGCCTCGATCTGGTCGTGGGTCACGTAGATTGAGGTCGCCTTCAGGTCGCCATGCAGTTTCTTGATTTCGGCGCGCATCTGTTCGCGCAGGCGAGCATCGAGGTTCGACAGCGGTTCGTCGAACAGGAAGGCCTTCGGCTGGCGCACGATGGCGCGGCCCATGGCGACGCGCTGTCGCTGGCCGCCGGAAAGCGCCTTCGGCCTTCGTTCGAGCAGCGGATCGAGGCCGAGCTTGGCCGCCGCCGCGGCCACCGCACTGGTGATTTTCTCCTTCGCCACCTTCCGCAGCCTGAGGCTGTAGCTCATATTGCCGGCGACATTCATATGCGGATAGAGTGCATAGGACTGGAACACCATGGCGATGTCGCGATCCTTGGGATGCAGCTCGTTCACCCTGACGCCGGCGATGCGGATCTCGCCTGATGTGACCTCTTCAAGCCCGGCGATCATCCGCAGCAGCGTGGATTTGCCGCACCCGGACGGACCGACGAGCACGACGAATTCGCCATCCTGGATTTCCAGGTTGACGCCGTGCAGCACCTGCACATGGCCATAGGCTTTGCGGATATTCCGGATATCGATCGATGCCATTTGTTTAACCCTTGACCGCGCCGGCCGTCAGGCCCTGGACGAGATAGCGCTGGATGAGCAGGAAGAAGAGGCCGGCCGGAATGAGCGCCATGACGCCCGCCGCCATCATCTGCCCGAAATCCACCGAGAATTTCGAAACGAAGGTGAGAAGGCCGACGGGGAAGGTCGCCGCGTCATTGCCGTTGATCAGCATCAGCGCGAAGAGCAATTCGCTCCAGGCGGCGGTGAAGACGAAACCGAGGGTGGCGGCGATCCCCGGCAGCGTCAGCGGCAGGATGATCTGGCGAAACGCCGTGAACTGCGTCGCCCCGTCGATCTTCGCCGCCTCTTCGAGATCCCTCGGGATGCCGTCGAAGAAGGATTGCATCAGGAAGGTGGCGAAAGGCACGTTGAAGGCGGTGTAGACGATGACGAGCCCGGTCAGACTGTTGGTCAGATGCAGCGGCGACAGAATCTTGAAGATCGGCGCCACCAGCATCACCAGCGGAAACATTTGGGTCAGCAGCATCAGGGCGACGATCCAGTATTTTGCCCGGAAATTGAAGCGCGACAATGCGTAGCCGGACAGCGAAGCGCAGATGGTCACGGTGACGGCAGTCGAGGCCGAGACGATCAGGCTGTTCTTGAAAAAGGTCGGAAAGGCGCTGTGGCGCAGCACGAAGGCATAGTGATCCCATGTCGTGCGCGACGGCCACATGCGCACGCCCTCGCTATAGAGCAGGTCGTTCGGCGTCATGGAGACCTTGAGCAGCCAGAACAGCGGAAAGAGTGCGAAGGCGATGTAGCAGAGGATCGCCAGACGGTGTGCGATGGTCGGAATGACGGATCGTCTCATGATCTCAATCCTTGTTCAGCAGCGTCTGCCGGAGCAGGATGATCAGCATCGAATAGGCAAGCAGCAGCACGAGCAGCACCAGCGCGATCGCCGAGGCATAACCGAAATCGAGCCGCCGGAAGGCCGTCGTGAAGATATAGCTGGCGACGATCTGCGTCCGGTCGGCCGGTCCGCCACTAGTCATGACGACGATCAGATCGGCGAAATTGGAAATCCATACGGTGCGCAGCAGCACGGTGATCGCGATCGTTGGCGCCAGAAACGGCAGGGTGATCGAGCGGAAGCGCTGGAACCAGCCGGCGCCGTCGATCGACGCCGCCTCATAGAGATCGCGCGGGATGGCCTGCAGCGCCGCAAGCAGCGTGATGGCGAAGAAGGGAATGCCCCACCAGACATTGGCAACGATCGGCCCCCACATCGCATAATTGGGGTCGGAGAGGATATTGCCCGGCTCGTGCATCAGCCCGAGGCCGAAAAGCCAGTGCGGGATCGGCCCGATGACGGGATTGAACAGCCAGGCCCAGTTGAGGCCGGCGAGGAAAGACGGCACGGCCCAGGGCAGGAAGACCAGCGCCTGCGCGATTGCCCGGCCCTTGAACGGCTTGTCGAGCAGCAGCGCCAGGATCAGCCCGAAAACGAACTGCAGGACGACGGACGCGCCCGTCCACCAGAGCGTATTCCTCAGCGCCCCGTAGAAGGCGGCATCGCCGGAAAGCTCGCGGAAATGATCGAGCCCGATGAAGCCACCGGAAAGCGGATTGAGCAGCTGGATATCGCGGAAGGCGTAGGAAATTCCGACGGTCAGCGGCACCAGCATCACCGCGATGATCAGGATCAGCGACGGCGCGCTGTAGAGATAGGGCTCCGAAGCATCGGCAACGCGACGCAGCCACGGCCTGCGGTCGCGACGCATGTCGAGCGTATCGGCGGAAATGGTCATCAGCCAAGAGTTCCCGTTCGCGGCGTTCATGCGCCGTCTGTGTCATCAAAAAAGCGGCGGCGGCCTGTTCCGAGGCCGCCGCCGTCGATCCGTCGCTTATTTCTTGGCGAGGAACTTCTGCTGCGCCTTTGTGAGGTATTCGGCCCACTGGTCGGCCAGATCCTTCGCCGAGATATCGCCGAGCAATGCCTGCTGCGAGGTCTTGATCGCCAGCGAATCCTTGAAGAAGGCGAATTCCTCGAGGTAGGTCGGCATGACTGTTGGTACCGTGTTCGGGTCCGCTAGTTCCTCGAACCAGCCCTTGAACTGGTCACCGGCGTAGAAGGGATCCTTCTCGGCCGCCGTGTAGGCCGGCAGGGCGCCGATGCGCTTATTCCATTCGAGATTGCCTTCAGGCCCTTCGAGGGTGGCGATCAGCTTCCAGGAGAGGTCCTTGTTGCCACTGGTCGTGAACATCGACCAGCCGCCATAACCGATGGTCGGGAACGACTTGCCATCCGGACCCTTCGGCAACGGTGCAACACCGAAATCTTCCTTCTTCATGCGCTCGGCGATGGCGATCAGCGCGTCCGGGTCCTGGTCGAGGAAGGCGCAGGTGCCGGAATAGAAGCCAGCGACGACTTCGTTGAAGCCCCAGTTGACGCTGTCCTTCGGCGCATAGCCCTTCTTGTAGAGATCGACCATCCATTCGATGCCCTTGGCCCAGCCGGGGCTGTTCATTGTCGAGGTGCCGTCGTCGTTGAAGTACTTGTTCGAGCCGGCCATCGAGGCGGCGAAGATCATCCAGCCGTTGAGGCCGCCCGGTCCGCCGCGCATGCAGTAGCCATATTTGCCGGGCAGTTTGGAAACCTTTTCCGAAGCGGCGGTGAATTCTTCCATCGTCTTCGGCGGCGCGACGACGCCGGCTTCGGCAAGCAGTTTCTTGTTGTAGAACATCGCCCTGAGGTAGAAGCCGTAGGGCAGCATATAGGCGGTGTTCTTGACGTCGCGGCCGAGTTCGAGCGCGCGCGGCGTCAACTCCTTGGTGTGCTCCCACTTTTCGAGGTAGGGCTCAAGGCTCTCGAGCATGCCGTTATTGGCGTAGAGCGACAGCCAGGTATCGGGCATTTCCATCACATCGGGCACGTCGCCGGCAGACACCATGGTCGCGAACTTCTGGAACGCTTCGTTCCAGGGCAGCGAGATGATGTCGACCTTGGTGCCGGGATTGGCGGCTTCGAATTTGCCGACGATCGATTTCAGCGTTTCGGTGCGCTCCGGGCTGGTGATCACTTCGACAAGCTTCAGCGTCGTATCGGCAAAGGCCGTGCCCGCCATCATCGAAGCAAAGAGCGTCGAGATTATTAGTTTTTTCATGGCTCAGTTCCCCCTTATTAGGTCTCTCTCGGGTTTCAGGATTGTGAGGCGGCGGCGAGCGCCTCCTCGATATCTCTCCACAGAGCCTCGGTTCCTTCGAGGCCGACATGGAGACGTACGGATCGCGCATGGATGCCGAAGGCATGTGCGGAATTCGGCTGTGCCTTCTGCTGGAGCACCACCTCGCCGGGTACGATCAGGCTTTCATGTCCACCCCAGCTTACACCCAGTTTGAAGAGCTTGAGGTGATCGGCGAAGGTGCGGATATCGACGCCTTCGCGGAATATGAAGGAAAACAGGCCCGAGGTGCCGTTGAGCCCGGTGGGCAGACGGTTGGCGAGCCCCGGATGGCAGACCGTCTCCACGACCTCGAGCTTCTGCAGGCGCCTGGCGATTTCGAGGCCGGATGCCTCGTGGGCCCTCATGCGCAGCGGCAGCGTGCGCAGGCCGCGGATCAGGAGCCAGGCGTCGAACGGCGAAAGCTTGCCGCCGAGATAGGGATAGGCCTCGGCCTTGACGCGCGCGATCATCGCCTTCGAGCTGGCGATGACGCCCGCCACCACATCGCTGTGGCCGCCGAGATATTTCGAGGCCGAATGTATGACGAGATCGACGCCGAGTGTCAGCGGCCGCTGGAAGAACGGGCTTGCCCAGCTATTGTCGATCATCGAGACGACGCCGTGTTGTCTGGCGAGTGCGGCGAGCGCGCCGACATCATGCGCCTCCATCACCCAGCTCGTCGGGCTTTCCATGTAGAAGAGCTTGGCGCCGGGCAGCGCCTTGGCGACCGCTTCCTCGTCGCGGCCATCGACATAGGTCACCTCGATCTTCATCCGTTTCAGGATGGTGCCGAATAGGCGAAAGGCATCGGGATAGACATGCTTGACGGCGACGATGCGGTCGCCCGGCTCGACGAAGCTTAAGACTGCCGACGAGATCGCCGCCATGCCGCTGGCAAAACCCAGCGCATCCTCGGCACCCTCGAGCTTGGCGAGCATTTCTTCGAAGGCACGCACCGTCGGGTTCAGGCCGCGCGTATAGATCGGCCGCACCTTCTCGCCGCGATAGGAGGCGATCATGTCGTCATAATCGGAAAAGGTGAAAAGCGAGGTCTGGAAAATCGGCGGCACGACGGCGTCGGCGAAGTTGCCCTCGTCGTGAGCCGTGATGAGGGAAGCAAGATCGAACGGTTCAGAGCCGTTGCTCATTTGGACATTTCCTTGATGTCTTCCTCGACGATGGCGAGAATTTTCATTGTTTCGGCACGCGCCGCCTCGGGATCCCCGGCAGCGATCGCGTTAAAAAGGGTGCGGTGAAAGGGAAAGGACCGGCGCGCGAAATCCTGCCGGTCGAAGGGATGCGCCCAGAAACGCTCGAAGGTCTCGCGCATCTGTTCGAGAAGCTGGCGAAACAGCGGATTGTGGGCGGCGTCATAGACGGCGAGGTGAAAGGCCAGATCCTCCGGCCCGGAGGTGCCCTTCTCCAGGTGCACCCGTTCCATCGCGTTCAGCTTTTCCTCGATGACG
This sequence comes from Rhizobium sp. PEPV16, assembly GCF_008919455.1. Taxonomy (NCBI): domain Bacteria; kingdom Pseudomonadati; phylum Pseudomonadota; class Alphaproteobacteria; order Hyphomicrobiales; family Rhizobiaceae; genus Rhizobium; species Rhizobium sp. PEPV16. The sequence continues at coordinate 11,791 of NZ_VSZV01000342.1, read as the reverse complement.
ACGAGGTCCTTTTCGGTGCGCCGCCGCGCCGCGACCATGCCCGCCTCGCATTCGATGCCGCGGCGGACCTCCAGCGTCTGCAGCAGCACGTCGCGCAGATGAACCGTGTCGAGCGACAGCGGCATGTGGATCGTCGCCCTGGAAACCGGTTTCAAGAGATAGGTGCCGCTGCCCTTGCGCGTCTCGATGACGCCGAGCGCCTGGAAGTGACGGATCGCCTCGCGAATGGTCGAGCGGCCGACGGCAAGGGCTGCCATCAGCTCGCGCTCGGCCGGCAAACGGTCACCCGCCTTTAATCTGGCTTCCTCGACATAATCCGCCAGCGCATCGGTTACCTGACGCGCGCGGTCCATGACCGGAAGCGGCCGGATCAACGGCCTGTCGCTACGATTTGCCTTCATGGTTCCCCATCTTCCTATCAGGCAGCCGACCCCTAAAATTGGTCTGACATCTTAGCATTTCGCAAACGGTGGAAAACGTCAAGTCGGCAACATCCATTTTTGGTCCCGGCTCCTCCACGACGTGCCTTGGCCCCTCCAATGGCCTCTCCCTCCTTGTGCCGGTGTTACGATTTACAGAGGTCAAGCAGCCATTCGGCCACGACCTTGCCCATGGCGACCGGTTTGTCGCTTTGCGTTGTTTAGTGGAGGTCGCGGAGCCGGCATACCCATCGGCATGCCGGCTAGCGGATACGTCCGATCCGCGACAGCAAAATGGCCGGCAGGATGCCGATCAGCACGATGGCGAGCGCTGCAATCGAGGCTTCCTCGTAAGTGCCTCTGGCGGCCTCTCCATAAAGATGAGTTGCGAAAGTCTCGACATTGAGTGGCCGCAGGAGGAGCGTCGCCGGCAGTTCCTTTACACAATCGACGAAGACCAGCAGCGCGGCAGCTGAGATTGCCGCCTTCGAAAGCGGCAAATGCACGTAGCGCAGGGTGCCTGCGGTGGACTGCCCCAGCGAACGTGACGCATGATCAAGCGACAGGGAAATGCGCGATAGACCGGCTTCTATGCCGCCGGCGGAGATCGCCAGAAAGCGCACGACGAGCGCATATATGACGGCAGCACCCGATCCCATCAGGAGCAGACCAGTGGACACATCAAACAAGGAAAGCGCGGTGCGGTCGATAAACTGATCGAACCCGCCAAGGATGATCAGCACGCCGATGGCGACCACGGTGCCGGGAGCCGCATAGCCAATCGTGGAACAGCGCAGGAGCCAGGAGGACGGCTGGCCCGGCCGCAGGCGGGTCGCGTAGACGGCGAGAAGGCCAAGGATGACGGTCGTGATTGTCGCCAGGGTAGCGATAGCGATCGTATTCACGGCCTCATCGATGATCCGTGGCGATATGCCGGCGAACCGATAGCGTTTTGCCGCTTCGATCAACAGATAGAGCGCGGGCGCGCCAAAGCCCAGGATGACAGGCAGAAGACCGCCGAGAAACAGCAGTACGCCTTTTCCCAAGGATACCCGCCGCGGTTGGAAACTTCGCATCCGGCGTACATCGACCGAGTAGCCCTGCTTGCGTCGCGCCCATCGCTCCACCGCAACAATTGCGACGACGATGAGCAGAAGGGCAAGGGCGATCTGCGACGCTCCCGATAAATCGGAGCGGGTGATCCAGGTCGTGTAGATGGAAACGGTGATCGTCCGGACACCGAGGAATTCGGCGGCGCCTATATCGTTCAACGTTTCCATCAGTGCAAGGCTGATACCCACGGCAACAGCGGGGCGCGCGAGCGGCAGAGCGACCCGCCAGAAGACCGCGCGGCGAGATGTGCCGAGCGTGCGTGCCGCGTCGACGAGATTACCGGATTGCGTGAGGAACATCGCGCGCGTGGGGATGTAGACATAGGGGTAGAGCACGATTCCGAGAAGCAGGATGCAGCCAGTCATGGAACGGACGTCCGGAAGGCGAAACTGGCGCGGGGTCTCGTAGCCTAGCAACCAGCGCACGGCATCCTGCACCGGACCGATCGGATGCATTATATCCAGATAGGCATAGGCGACGATGTAGGTCGGAACGGCAAGCGGCAGAAGCAGCATCCACTCCAGAGCATGCCTGCCGGGAAAATCATAGGCGGTCACCAGCCATGCCGTCGTTGTGCCAACCACAGCAGTGATGACGCCGACCCCCGCAAGGAGAATGACGGTGTCGAGAAGCGCGACGGGAAGGATGGTCGAGAAAAGATGTCCCCAAAGACCCGCCGAACCCTTCGAGGCTTCGATGAGTAATCCCCCGATCGGCAGCAAGGCAATGAGGGCGATAGTGACGGCAATCGTCAGCCATGTGCTGCCAGGGCGCTTTGCGGAGCGGGCGGGCGCCGGGCTCGGAAACATCACTTGGTCCGTTCTCGGGGGCGGAAGGCGCCTGTCAGCGGCGCCTTCCCTGTCCTTAGTTGTCGAAGCCGACCTTGTCTACGAGTTCACTCGCCTGCTTGCGATGGCTAACGATCTCGGACAAGGGCTTGCTGTCGATCTTTAGTTCGCCAAAGGATGCGATGATCGGATCGGTCGCGACGCCTGCCTTCACGGGATATTCGTAATTGGCCTCAGCATAGATCTTCTGTGCTTCGTCAGAGACGAGATATTCGAGAAGTTTGACGGCTTCAGCCTTGTTCGGTGAATGCTTGGCGATTGCCGCGCCGCTGATATTCACCTGCGTCCCGCCGTTCTTGAAGGTCGGCAGGATGACCTTGATGGCGTCGCCCCATTTGACCTGCTCTTCACCACCCTTGCCGGACCGCATCAGGCCGACATAATAGGAGTTGGCGATACCGATATCGCAAATGCCTCCGAGGATATCCTTGGCCGAATCGCGATCGCCGCCGGCTGCCTTACGGGCGAGATTGGCCTTGACAGCTGTCAGCCATTTCTCGGTTTCTTCCGCGCCGTAATGAGCGATGTAGTCAGCAAACAGTGCCGTATTATAAGGGTGTTGACCCGAGCGTATGCAGATCTTGCCCTTCCACTTGGGATCGGCAAGCCCCTCGTAGTTGAATGTGCTAATGTCAATGTCCTTGGCCGCGTAGAGCACGCGCGCGCGCATCGAAAGTGCAAACCAGTTGCCCTTGGGATCACGCAGCTGTTCCGGGATTGCCGAATTCAGAACAGGCGATTCGACCGGTTGCGTTACGCCTTTGTCGACCAGATCGACAAGGTTGCCGGCATCGACGGCCATCAGGATGTCAGCCGGCGAGCTGGCGCCCTCGGAGGCGACACGCTCTGCCAGGCCATCCTTCAGGAAAACCGTATTGATTTTCGTCCCGGTCGATTTGGTGAACGCCTCCAGAAGAGGTGCGATCAGAGCCGGCTCTCTCGTCGTGTAGAGGTTGATTTCTGCGGCCGCAGCGATGCAAGGCGACATCAGCGCCGAAGCAGCAAGCAGCATGGATGCGAGGATAGAGCGCGAATTCATTATGTCCCTCCGAATGAATGCGCATCCCTTGAGCAGTTCATGACCCTAAAAGTCAAGTTTTCCCTGGAGTTTGATGCAAAATATCACGGAAACTTGATGAGGAGGTTAGCAGCATGGGCTCGCGCAGGTCAGCTGTCAAAAAGCCAGCAGCCGCTCGGGGAGGATTGATATCTGAATAAGCTCGGCGTCTGCCGGTAGCCGCTCCAAAGCTCTCGCCTTAAGCGGCACATCGAGGCCATCAACCTTCAACGTTATCTGCTCGAATTCGCCATGCAAAACACGGTCCTCGATACGAGCGGCAATTCCCGAGCCGGGAGACAACGCAATCGCATGCGGGCGGATATAAACGGTCACGGAGCTGGCGGGCGGACGATCAAGCGTATAGGCGAAGTTACCGATCGCGGTCTCGATCCATCCGCCACGGTAAACGCCGGGAACTTTGCTAGACGCGCAAAAGAATTCTGCCGCATAAGGATTCGTTGGCCGGTCGTGCAGATCATAAGCGGAACCGGACTGGACGATTTCGCCTGCCCGCATCAGAACCACCTGATCACCGACGGAAAGTGCTTCCTGGGGATCATGCGTCACGATGATTACGGTCGTGCCGAGTGCCCTCAAGAGGCTCAAGGTGTCGCTGCGTACCTTTCCACGCAGACCCTGATCCAGATTGGAAAAAGGTTCGTCCATCAGGATGACACTCGGCCGGGGCGCCAGGGCGCGGGCCAGTGCGACACGCTGCTGTTCACCGCCGGAAAGAGTGTGCGGATAGCGATGCGTTAGATGTTCGATTCCGACCTTGCTGATCATCTCCACTGCTCGTGCAGTTGCTTCGCTCTTCGAATGTCGCTTGAGACCAAAGAGGATATTGGCTCGTACAGTCAGGTGCGGGAAGAGAGCATAGTCCTGAAAGACGAATCCGACGCCACGCGCCTCCGGTTCGACGAAAGTGGTCGAGCTGGCAACCTCGCGGCCTTCGAGGAGGATGCGGCCGGATTCCGGTATTTCGACACCGGCAATCATACGCAGGAGCGTAGACTTGCCGCAACCGGAATGGCCCACGAGCGAGACCGCATCTCCGCGCCGAATATGAAGAGAAAGATTCTGCACGGCTGCAGTGATACCAAAGCGACGGGTAACATTTTCCAGCCGTACTGCGATTGCGTTCATTTCAGCTTTCATGCTCGCCGGTGGCTTCCAGTGCAAGTCCTGAAACACCCCTAGAACATACCGAGGCAGGTCGGGACAAGCGCAATCTGTTCCGCAGGCACGGCAAGCTATTTGCCGTTTCAGAGTTGCAGCAAAAACTTCTCGCCGGCATCTTTCCACCTATCGCCACAGATGACCGTTCCTGAATCGCGCCAATCGCAACGGCCGCGATCACCTTAAGTCCTGTTACTCCGGAGATTGCACCTTGTCTCGCTCTCCCGAGACACGCAGTGGAACCGGCTCCCTTTTCAATTGTTCCTTCCGATCAGCAGGGAGCTTCCAAAATGACCTACGTCGCATCGCCAAGCTACCACCGTAACGACGCCAGCCGCGCTTCAAACCTCCGTCAGTGCCTCGAGACCGCCAGACGCCACCTCGATGAGACTTCCCACAACTCCGAAACCGAAAAAATCGAAACCCTCGTGGCTTCTGCCATTGAGGCGGGCTGGGAAGAGGATGAAGTGCGCGAGGCACTGAGCGCCGGCGACGAGCAAGGAAACAAGATGCCGGAGCAGGAACCACCCGTCCCAACTATCGGCGTGGTCCCTTCGTCATCCTTCTGACAAGTGGCGGTTGTTAGCGGTCCGAACAAGCGGCGCGATTTCCATGTATTTCGCCGCGTAGCCACCTGTGCGGGTACTACTGCCAATCGCCACCTAAGACGTTCTCAAATATGCCAGCGTTAGCCGTCGCTCGGAGGTTAGAGCAGAGCGGGCGCCCCGGCTTTCGTCGGACGCACCTCGGTCGGCAAGAAGACCCGTCCAACCCTCCGGCGTGATCCTCTCTCCAGCAACCATCTGACTGTAGTCCTGAAAATCGTCCTCCCCGACCTAGTTAGTCACCGACGGTCGGGGATGGGCGGCCGTCGGGCTTTGAAAACTCGAAATCAACGACAAGAGGATAAGTTGATGAAAAGGACGTTCTTATATTATTGCGCTTTGATATCCGCGCTGTCGGCGGTGACAGCTTCCATTGCCGGCGCCCCCGCTCTCGCCGAAGAATTTGTTGCTTCGCAGAGCAGGACGGTCGTCGAAACCAAGAAGGGTAGTCTCGTCGGCGCACTCGACGATGGCATCTACAGCTATCTTGGCATCCCCTATGCTCAGGCCGACCGCTTCATGCCGGCCGAAGAGGTCGCGCCCTGGCAAGGCATCCGTCCGGCAGTCACCTATGGCGAGAACTGCTTCATCCCCCGAATGAAGGAGGTGGCCGGCGACGAACTCTTCAATCCGCACCGCTATCTGCCGATGAGCGAAGCCTGCCAGTTCCTGAACATCTGGACGCCTGCGATCAAAGACGGAAAGAAACGGCCTGTCATGGTTTGGATCCATGGGGGCGGCTTCACGAATGGCTCCGGCATCGAGCTGACCTCGTATGACGGCCACAATCTGAGCAGAGACGGCGATGTCGTCGTCGTCACCCTCAACCACCGGCTCAACGTGCTCGGCTTCCTCGATCTTTCCGCCTACGGAGAGAAATACAAACGGTCGGGCAATGCCAGCGTCACCGATCTCGTCGCTGCGCTGCAATGGGTCCACGACAATGCCGAGGCCTTCGGCGGCGACCCCGGCAACGTGACGATTTTCGGACAGTCCGGCGGTGGCTACAAGGTGCGCGCCCTGATGGGGACGCCTTCGGCGAAGGGCCTCTTCCAGAAGGCCATCGTCCAGAGCGGCTCCAGGACCGATTCCGTCGTCGATCAGACGTCCTCGCGGAAGGTGGCCGAACTGACGCTCGTCAATCTCGGTCTCAAGGCCGAGGAAATCGACAAGCTTGCCGACGTCGATTATTACGATCTCCTTGCCGCAGCCGACAAAGCCATCAAGGAAGCAGCCGCCCAAGGCGTCAAGGATGCCCGCTACGCGCCCGTTCAGGATGGCGACTACATTCCTGCTAACCCTGTCGGGAAAGAGTGGGTCGATCAGGCCAAGGACATTCCCCTGATGGTCGGAAACACCCTCAATGAGTTCGAGACGGTGATCAACCGCAAGGCGGGTGAGCTTCTTGCCGACAACAAGAACAACTGGCACGAAGTGAAATCCGAAGCCAAGCTGAAGGAACGCTTCGGTGACAAGGCCGACGCGGTTGGCAAGGCATTCATGGCCGCCTACCCGGAGAAAAAGATCGCCGACGCCTATTTCCTGGATCTGCGCTTCCGGCCGGGAGCCATCCGCGACCTCGACTTGAAGGCAAAGCAGAATGGGGCCCCGGTCTACTCCTATATGTTCGCCTACGAGTCTCCGGTCCTCGATGGAGTTGCCATGGCATGGCATTGCGCGGAACTGCCCTACGTGTTTGCGAACGCCGCCCTGGTCAAGACATCGACCGGCGGCGGTAGCGACGCGCTGGCGCTTGCCAGGAAGGTAAGCCAAGCCTGGGTGAACTTCGCGCGCAACGGCAAGCCCACCGCCGAGGGCTTACCCGATTGGCCGGCCTACACAACCGACAAACCAGCAACCATGGTCCTCGACAAAGAATCCCGCGTGGCAGTTGATCTTGATCGCAAGCTGCTGCAGGCAGCCGGCGCTCTCTAGGCGAAGAGGATTGAACATACGGTGCCGGCCGACATCGACCCGGCCGGCGCCGGCAGCGACATTTGCTGGCCGCGGTCAGCCATCGACATCGGCTGAAATCGTCACCTCCTTGAAGGCGTCGAGCTCAGCCAACCGCTCGACCAGCACCTTGCGGATCGAGGCATAGCTGCCGGCGCCGAGCGCAAGCCGCTTCGGAGCCGAGTGTTGTTCGGCGGCCTCGATCATCGCCTGCGCCATCTTGACGGGGTCACCCTTGGCGTCGAACCTGCCGTCGGCGATGGCCCGGCGGATTTCGCCGGCCGGTGTCGCGTCATAGGCTTCCATCGGTTGCGGCGCGACCAGGCCGCGCCCGAAATCAGTTCGCGCCGGACCTGGCTCGGCGATGATGAATTCGATGCCGAAGGGGGCGACTTCCTGCGAAACCGCTTCGATGAAGCCTTCGATGCCCCATTTGGTCGCGTGGTAGAGGCTGAAATTCGGATAAGCGATCTGTCCGCCTTCCGAAGACAGCTGCAGGATGCGGCCGCCGCGCTGCGCCCGCATATGCGGCAGCGCTGCCCGGATCACCTGGATCGAGCCGATCAGGTTGGTATCGATCTGATGACGGATCTGTTCGTCACTCACCTCTTCTGCGGCGCCGAACAGGCCGTAGCCGGCATTGCTGACGACGACGTCGATTCTGCCCATCGCTCCAAAGGCGGCGTCAACGACCGGGCGTACTGCCCCGTCATTGCTGACGTCGAGCGTCGCGATCCAGAGGCTCTCGCCGTACTGCGACGTCAGATCGTCGAGCGCTTCCGGCCTGCGCACAGTCGCCGCGACGCGATCGCCGCGCGCCAGCAGTTTTTCGGTCATGATGCGCCCGAAACCGGAGGAGGCGCCTGTTATCATCCATGTCTTTGCCATTGTCCTTACCTTTCATGCCGCGCGACTGCAGCTGCTCTTGAAGGTAAAGATAGATGAGACTATTCCTGCTTCCATCCGTGGAATGCTGCATGAGTTGGTGAATTTTAGCCATGAATTACAGGCCGACCCTTGCCGATCTGAGAGCCTTGGCTGCCATCGTCACCCATCGCAGCTTCCGCAAGGCCGCCGACGAGTTGGCTCTGTCGCCTTCGACACTCAGCCATATGATACGTTCGCTCGAAGCAAATATGGGCGTTCGGCTTCTCAACCGGACGACCCGCAGCGTCGCGGCGACGGAGGCCGGCGAGCGCCTCGTTACCCGTCTGACGCCACTGTTCAGGGATTTCGATCTGGCGCTCGAGGAGGTCAACGAATTCCGTGGCCATCCCAGCGGCACATTGCGGATCAACACCAGCGAGATCGCCGCGCGGGTGCTGCTCGATGCCGCCGTCCCGACCTTTCTCACACGCTATCCCGACATGTCGCTCGATCTCGTCACCGACAATCGGCTCGTCGATGTCGTTGCCGACGGTTTCGATGCCGGCATAAGGCTTCGCGAGGCGGTGCCGCTCGACATGATTGCGGTGGAATTCGGCGGCGATACCCGCTTTGTTGCCGTCGCTTCGCCGGCCTATCTCGCAGCGCAGCCGGCGCCACAGACACCGGACGAACTAAAGACCCACGCCTGCATCCGCTTCCGACTGCCAAGCGGCAAGCTCTTCCGTTGGGAGTTCGAAAAACACGGCCACGAGCTTGCCGTCGACGTTCCGGGCGCGCTGACGCTCGACCATGTCGAGCTGATGGCGCAGGCGGCGGCAAAAGGGCTCGGCATCGCCTATGTTTCGGATCGCACGGCCCGGCCTTTTCTCGAAATCGGCGCGCTCGTCACGGTGCTGGATGACTGGTGTCCCGCCATTCCGGGCCTCTGTCTCTATTATCCCGGCCACCGTCATGTGCCGCAGGGTTTGCGGGCCTTCATCACGGTGCTGACCGAGGTCGAGCGTCGCGGTCGATAGGCCCCTTGGCCGAGTCTTGCTGATATCGGCCGCCGTCAGAATGTTTCGATCCGGGAGTTGATCCAGCGAACAAAGAGTGAGGCGGGCGGGGCGAGCCGCTCGAAACTGCGCGCCACCAGCCAGTAGGCACCGTGGGAAACGGCAAGGTCGGACAGGCGAAGCAATCGGCCCGCCCTGATCTCTTCCTCGGCGAAGATATCGTCCATCAGCGCTATGCCCTGCCCGCGCAGGACCGCCTGCATCACCAGCCCGCCATCGGCATAGACCGGCCCCCGCGCGGTTTCCGGCATGGCGATGCCTGCCATCTCGAACCAGCGGAACCAAACGTCGCGGGTCTCCTCGTGTAACAGCGTATGACGGAGCATGTCTTCCGGGCGGTCGATCGCAGGCCCTGCCTCGATCAGCGCGGGTGCGGCGACCGGCACCATCCTGACATCGGCGAGATGTCCGCTCTCCGTCCTCGGCCATACGGTCACGCTGGCGCTGTGGCGGATGGCGATCTCGGCCTGCCCGCCCCGGAACTCGATCAGGCGTGAATCGGCGTCGATCGTCACGTCGATGTCGGGATGCCGTTCCCGAAACTCCGGCAGGCGGGCAACGAGCCAGCACGCCGCAAAGGAAGGTTCCACGCTGATCGTCACCGCTGCCGTCGCCGGCCGGCTGCGGATTTCTTCGAGGCATTCGTCGATCCGGTCGAAGGACAATGTCAGGATCGCCAGCAGCTTGTTACCCGAGGCGGTCAGATGGACACCGCGATGGCGGCGCTCGAAGAGCGCTTCGCCCAGCAACGTCTCCAGCTCGCGGATCTGCCGGCTGACCGCCGCCTGCGAGATGAACAGCTCCTGCGCCGCCAGCGTGAAGCTCTCGAGACGGCCGGCGACCTCGAAACTCCGCAAGGCCGTCAATGGCAGGCGTCCGCGTTTCATCCATAACCTCAAGTCATTCGAGGCCGACGATAAGCTCGTTTGAAGGCGCGAGGCAAGAGGCGGCATATAATCGCGAAGGAGAGAATATCGATGCGCAAGCGGGTATTCGAGATCATATTGAACGTCGTCCGGCTGGTGACGTTTCAGCCGCCGAATGAAGGCGATTGACCGTCCCGTCCTTTTCCGTGATTTCCTGCGAAATCGATAATCGAGGTATTGGCACTTCAACGATACAGGCTTCAGGCTTCAGGCTTCAGGCTGAACCAGTGATCAACTGAACCGGCAGATCAAGCTGTTTACCGCCGCGCAACCAGAGCTGGCCATCAATCAGACAACCTCCGCTTGTAGCTCAAGAGCGAAGGCCCTTCTGAGGGGCGACGCAATCTGACTGCCGTCGAGCTTTCGACCTGCGTTGGATTCAGAAGAACAGGCAAAAAGAAGCACGACTAAGCTTATTGAGTCCCTCCTCGGTTGGTCTCAGAATCCGATGCCACGCCCGCGGTTGACAGCCCGCTGACGCCGTTCCGAGATGATCTGCTCACTGCTCTCCATCCGGACAGCTTGCTGCAGGACTTTCAGCCTGTCCTGCAGCGCCTCGAACGCACGGCGCTGCAGCGGCGGGATGCGGTTGATAAGATCCTTTTCGCCGCGAACGATGGCGTTGCGACCAAAGCGCTCGTCGAGCGCCCGGCTGACGGCGTCGAACTCCCGGCGAATGCCGGGATCGAGCGAAGCGGCAGGGGCGCTCAGCTTGCGGCCATTGTTCTTCGCCTCGGCCGTCAGGCGCGTGAGCGCCTCTTCCGCCGCCTTCGACAGACCGGGAATGGCGACTGTCATGCGCCGTCGTTCTTCAGTAATAGCCTGGCGTTCTGCATCGAGCACATTGACGTAGGCCGAGCCGAGCGCCCGCAGGCGAGCGGCCGCTTCAGGCATGGCCTGCACCGCCTCTTTCCGCTCCCGGCCGGCGGCCAGCATCCGATCCATCAGGCGATCGGAACCGCGTAACGCGCCGTAGGCGGCCCGATCGTTGGTCACCGCGGCCGCGATACGCTCGCCAGCAAAACCCTTCTGAAGCAGCTCTTCGATCTTGCCGACGGCGCCGGCCGGATCGCGCCAGATCGTTGATGCCACGGCCGCCAGCGCTGCGCGCTGCTGGCGATAGAGAGGAGCTGAGAGCAGACGAGATCGCGCCTCCTCGTCGACAGGGGTCTTGAACTCGGTGACGGCGGCAAGCATGGGCAGCACGGCGGCATTCTCCTTGTCTGTCTCCACCCCCTGATCGGCACTGGCCGCCGCGACGATCTTCGAACGATCCCGCCGCTCGACAAGATGCTGCTCCTCGGCAAAGCGCTTCACGGCCTCAAACAGCCGGGCCAACTTCTCGCGTCTGGTGCTCGTGAGGTCCTCCGGCAGACGCTCGACCACGTTGCGTTCGGCAATCGCATCGGCTTTGGATGTGAAGGCCCGCCAGCCGAAACGGGCCGTGAGCGCCTCGCTGACGGCCTTGACCTCCTGGACGATCGAGCGGTCTTCGGTGACAAGCGCGAAGGCGGTCTTGTAGGCGTCGTCACCACCCTGCCTGCGCACCGCCTCGATCTCGACGAGACGTGCCATCGCCGCCTTCGAGAGCGCCGGGATCGGCAGGGACATATGCGCGCGGCGCTGTTGCTCACGGAGATCGAAGCGTTCGCCATTCCGGCGGAACTCCGTCGCATGGGCGCGCGCGAGCGGCAGCAGCTCCGTCAAGGCGGTGATCGCGGCATTTCGTTCGTCGCGTGCCGCAC
>NZ_VSZV01000293.1:24697-27340 GCF_008919455.1 Rhizobium sp. PEPV16 | reverse complement strand
TGGAATAACGGGGATAGATATGGCTCAGCCAAGTGTAGCGCGTGAACCGTCCATGGAAGAAATTCTGGCGTCCATCCGCCAGATCATCGAAAGCAATGAGCCCGGCGCCGGCAAGGCGATTTCCGCATCCCTGCCGCCGGTCTACGGTGCCGACGAGGATGACAATGGCTCCGAAATTCATCTGACGGTCGACGATACCTATGCCGGCGTGGAATTCCCCGAACCGGTCATGCGCTCCTCCGATCCGCGTTTCGTCGCCGCCAATTCGGCCGGCACCGCCCCCGAAGCAGAAGTGCCGGCCCGCGCTCTGTCGCTTGCCGATGTCGCCGCCCGCGTGCGCGCCGCCTCCGAGCGCAGCGCCGTGCAGGCCGGTCAGGCCCTGCGTGAAATTCCGAGCGGCTTCCGTCAGCCCGAACCGCAGCCGGCTGTGATGCCGGAACCGCCGCGCGCCGCGGCACCGCAGCCGCAGCCACCACAGCCTGTTTTCCCGGATGCCGCAGCGCCCATCCAGCCTGCTGCGATCCAGCAGCCGGCCGAGCCGATGTTTACCGAAACGCAAAGGCTTGCCGTCGCCGAGCCTGCGCCTGCCGTCGAAACAGCGCTGCCGGCCATGGAACCCGCTCAGTCGTCGACCGAGCGTTTCCTGCCGAGCGTTATGGACGAGGTCCAGCCGACGCTGCTTTCGGAGGGCGCTGGCCTGCAGATCAGCCGCTCCTTCGAGGAGCTTGCCGCTGCGATCGACGGTGCCGAGCGCCGCTCGCTGGACGAGATTGCTGAGGACATGCTTCGCCCGATGCTGCGCGAATGGCTCGATGATAATCTGCCGACACTGGTCGAGCGGTTGGTGCGCGAGGAAATCGAGCGCGTGGCGCGCGGCCCGCGCCGCTGATCGGATTGCTTTTTCCTGAAAAGCCGCTCCGGTCTCCGGGGCGGCTTTTTTATTGACTTGGCCGTGACCATCCTATTTACAAACGCCACCCTCGAACCTCGAAATTGGTCAGAAAATGCTCGACAAGACCTATGATTCCGCTGCCGTCGAACCGAAAATCGCCGCGATATGGGATGATGCGGACGCTTTCCGCGCTGGCGCGAACGCCAGGCCGGGCGCCGAGACCTTCACCATTGTGATCCCGCCGCCGAATGTCACCGGTTCGCTGCACATGGGTCATGCGCTGAACAATACGCTGCAGGACATCCTGGTGCGCTTCGAGCGCATGCGCGGCAAAGACGTGCTCTGGCAGCCGGGCATGGACCACGCCGGCATCGCCACGCAGATGGTCGTCGAGCGCAAGCTGATGGAACAGCAGCTGCCGGGCCGCCGCGACATGGGCCGCGAAGCCTTCATCGACAAGATTTGGGAGTGGAAGGCGGAATCGGGTGGCCTGATCTTCAACCAGCTGAAGCGTCTTGGTGCGTCATGCGACTGGTCGCGCGAACGTTTCACCATGGACGAGGGCCTGTCGAAGGCGGTTATCGAGGTTTTCGTCGCCCTCTACAAGGAAGGTCTGATCTACAAGGACAAGCGCCTGGTCAATTGGGATCCGAAGCTGCTGACGGCGATTTCCGATATCGAAGTCGAGCAGCACGAGGTCAAGGGCAATCTCTGGCACCTGCGCTATCCGCTGGAAAAGGGCGTAACCTACCAATACCCGATTGCATTCGATGAGGAAGGCAAGCCGACCGAATTCGAGACGCGCGATTATGTGGTCGTCGCAACGACACGCCCGGAGACCATGCTGGGCGATACCGGTGTTGCCGTCAATCCGAAGGATGAACGCTATCAGGGCATTGTCGGCAAGCATGTCATTCTGCCGATCGTCGGCCGCAGAATTCCGATCGTTGCTGACGATTATGCCGATCCGGCTGCCGGCACCGGCGCGGTGAAGATTACGCCCGCGCACGATTTCAACGACTTCGACGTCGGCAAGCGCGCAGGTCTTCGCGTCATCAATATCATGAACGGCGACGGCACGATCACCATCAAGGACAATGAGGACTTTCTTGAAGGTCTCGACAATCCGGCGGCGTTGCACGGCGCCTGGGACCGCCTGGAAGGGCAGGACCGCTTCTATGCGCGCAAGGTCATCGTCGAGATTTTCGAAGAGGCGGGCCTCGTCGACAAGATCGAGCCGCACAAGCACATGGTCCCGCACGGCGACCGCGGCGGCGTGCCGATCGAACCGCGGCTGACCGAACAGTGGTACGTCGATGCAAAGACGCTCGCCGAACCGGCGATAGCCTCGGTCCGCGAAGGTCGCACCAGGATGGTGCCGAAGAGCTGGGACAAGACCTATTACGAATGGATGGAAAACATCCAGCCCTGGTGTGTCTCCCGTCAGCTCTGGTGGGGTCACCAGATCCCCGCCTGGTACGGCCCGGACGGCCAGGTCTTCGTCGAAAAGACCGAGGAAGAGGCGCTGCAGGCGGCGATCCAGCATTACCTTTCGCACGAGGGGCCGATGAAAGCCTATGTCGAGGACCTGCTTGAAAACTTCAAGCCGGGCGAAATACTGACGCGTGACGAGGACGTGCTCGACACGTGGTTCTCCTCAGCACTCTGGCCTTTCTCGACGCTCGGCTGGCCGGACGAGACGCCCGAACTGGCGCGTTATTACCCGACCAACGTTCTCGTCACCGGCTTCG
>NZ_VSZV01000293.1:0-24603 GCF_008919455.1 Rhizobium sp. PEPV16 | reverse complement strand
TTCATGAAGGATGAGGACGGCGAACCCGTCGAGCCCTTCCAGACCGTCTATGTCCACGCGCTGGTGCGCGACAAGAATGGGCAGAAGATGTCGAAATCGAAGGGCAACGTCATCGATCCCCTCGAACTGATCGACGAATACGGCGCCGACGCGCTGCGGTTTACCCTGGCGATCATGGCGGCGCAGGGCCGCGACGTGAAGCTCGATCCGGCCCGCATCGCCGGCTACCGCAATTTCGGCACCAAGCTCTGGAATGCCACGCGCTTCGCCGAAATGAACGGCGCAAGAAGCGACCCGCATTTCGTGCCCGAAGCCGCCGAGCTCACCATCAATCGCTGGATCCTGACGGAACTTGCCCGTACGGAACGTGACGTTACGGAAGCACTCGAAGCCTTCCGCTTCAACGATGCTGCCGGCGCGCTCTACCGCTTCGTCTGGAACGAGGTCTGCGACTGGTATCTTGAACTGTTGAAGCCGGTCTTCAATGGTGAGGACGAGGGCGCCAAGGCGGAAGCCCAGGCCTGCAGCGCCTATATTCTCGAAGAGATCTACAAGCTGCTGCATCCCTTCATGCCCTTCATGACCGAAGAGCTTTGGGCCCATACCGCAGGCGAAGGCAAAGAGCGCGACACATTGGTCTGCCACGCCGAATGGCCGGCGCCGTCTTATGCCGATGACGGGGCCGCCGACGAAATCAACTGGCTGATCGATCTCGTCTCCGGCATCCGCTCGGTGCGCGCCGAAATGAATGTGCCGCCATCGGCGACAGCCCCGCTTGTCGTCGTCAAGGCCAACAACCTGACGCGTGAACGGCTATTCCGCCACGACGCCGCCATCAAGCGCCTTGCGCGCGTCGAGGCGATATCGCTGGCTGACGATGCGCCCAAGGGTGCCGCTCAGATCGTCATCGCCGAGGCCACCATCTGCCTGCCGCTCGGCAATCTGATCGACCTTTCCGCCGAAAAGGCTCGTCTGGAAAAAGCGATTACCAAGATGGAGAGCGAGATCTCCCGCATCGACGGCAAGCTCTCAAACGAGAAGTTTGTCGCCAACGCCAATCCCGAAGTGGTCGAGGCCGAGCGTGATCGCCTCGAGGAACTGAAGGGGCAGATCGCGAGCCTGAGGCTTGCTCTTTCCAGGGTGAGCGAAGCCGGGTAAGTTTCACCGGCCCTATTTGGTAAGTTATTTCAAAGACGCGCCCTCTGCCGGCGCGTCTTTTGTCGTTCTGTGCGCATGCGATTCGCGCCTGAAAACGGCTGATTTCAGGCGCGCAGCCTGTGGATTGTGGCTGAACGGCCATCCAGCGGGCGAAAACTGCCACTGTTGTCGGATTGATACAGCTTCTGCAATGTTTGGAATGAAAACCCAAAAGACCAGCTGAAATTCGATAAGTCTGGAATAAAATTTTATTAACCAGATTTTTTGACGTGTCCGTCAATCTCTTTACGTAAGTTCGCCGCTGCAATGCCTGGGAGCGCTGCCGTGGGGCGCGTTGCCATATCGAGCGAACGCTTACTAAAGTGGCGTCACATCAATTGCTGGAGTGGGGGAGACACAATGGCATCGCGTAGGTTTTCCAAGGGCGTAACGTCGCTCGTTCTTCTTTCGTCGCTTGCATCGCCGTCCTTCGCCGGCGGTCTGGAGCGCGGCGGATATAATATCGATCAGCTGTTCGACACGTCGCCTTTCTCATTTCAGTCCGGTGTGACCTACGTCACACCGCAACGCAGGCTGAAGGACGTCCGAGATACGGATACGTCGGTATCCCCAGGCGGCGGCAATCTGAACAGCCGTCCAAACACAGCTGACGATACCTCAAATTACACCATCCCTTATATTGGCTTTAAGGCTGGTTTTGGCGATGCAATCGACTGCCTGGTCGACTATTCCGAGCCCTTCGGCGGGCATACCGACCCCGGTCTCAACTGGGCCGGCGCCAACAATAACATTGAGACAGAGATCAAAACCCGCAACTATGGCGGCACCTGCTCCTATCGTTTTGATGTCGGCCCCGGGCAGCTTCGCTTCATCGGCGGCGCTTTCTATCAGGAAGTCGAAGGCTTCAAGGAACGTCTGGTTTCAACCGTTCCGCTTCTGGTCGGTACCGGCAACGGCGTCGGCCGCCTCGATCTTGAAGATAGTGGCTGGGGCTGGCGCGCCGGTCTCGCCTACGAGATTCCGGAATATGCAATGCGAGCAAGCCTCGTCTATAACAGCCGTGTAAAATACGACAATCTGACTGGTACGGTGGATCTGACGCAGGTGACCGCGCCATTCGCACCGCTGAATGGCGCTCCATACGGAAGGATCACAGACGTCTTTGGCTCTGCCGAAGCGCCGGATTCGCTTGAGCTTAAGTTGCAAAGCGGTATCGCTCCGGACTGGCTCGCCTTCGGATCGATAAAGTGGACGAACTGGAGTGTTCTGCAGTCCGTGCCTTTCTGCCCGAAGTCGACGAAAGGCTTGGTCGCCTGCACCTCCGGCGGTGCGACGGAGCTGACCTCGCTCGACCTTCTTTACCAGGACGGTTGGACGATCACCGGTGGTGTCGGCCACAAGTTCAACGAACAGTGGGCAGGTGCAGTCAGCCTCACCTGGGATCGCGGCACCAGCCAGGGCTATGGCGCGCAGACCGATAGCTGGACGCTGGGGCTCGGTGCAGCCTTCACGCCGACCGAACATATCGAATGGCGCGTCGCCGGTGCCGTGGGCGTGTTGACGAGCGGTTCGTCCGGCGTGGTGACCCAGAACGGCGTCACGTTTGGAGATGATGTCTCCTATTCCTTTGGCAACGATCTGGTTGCTGCGCTGTCGACGAGCCTAAAGGTCAAGTTCTAATTCCCCGATCTGAAGAATTGAGGAGCCCGGCAGTGCCGGGCTCTTCTTTATTCGCGTCCGTTAATCATGCCATTTCCGGTCCCGTTTTGTGACGATTCAGCAACACATTTTTACGACGTTTGGCGTATGGTGATGGTATGGCGAATTTGTCCATTTCCCGCCACAAAGAGGGCGCAGCGATATTAGCGGGTGAGGAATGGCAGGCGTACGGTGCGTGTAAATAGTAGCATGGGTCGATTTTTTTCCGGTAACATGAAGTCGTGCGGCGCGATTGGCGACAATCGTTTGATTGCGGCCGTTTCGCTTTCCGAACAAGGCTGTTCCGGCCGCCGATCCGACCTCGCGATGAGGTCGTCGATTCATGCATTGTGGTTATTTTCGACCCGCTCAGCTGAGCAGCCCGGCCTTACCGAAAATGTCGATACCGCTTTCGTCACATTTACTGTTTATGAATGCGATAAAGGCGGGAAGGCGGATGCCGCACCTGCCGAAAGAGTGCCACAGAGATTGCAGTCGAGCCATGCCGGGAGCCGGGTGGTTCTGAAGGATGGGCTGAGAATATCGCCTTTGAGAAAAGGCCAGTGGGCTGAATGCGACGCGGGTAAAGGAGCCATGGAGCTCGCCGCGGGATCGCTCGCCTCGAAGAAATACATCCGCGGGATGCACGGCATGAGCGCCGTTGCCGCCTGCCTGGGATGAGCGAAAGAAATCGGTTGAAATGGTGACGTCCGAGTTCAAACTGTTCAAATTCATGCTGGTGGGCATGTCTATAGCGCTGGCGCTGTCCGGTCCGTGCCGCGCATTCGACATCAAAGGTGGCGTCAGCAAGGAATCCGGACCCTTCGATCTCTTCAAGTTCGGCTTCAAGGCCTATAAGAACGGCCAGAAGGAAGAGGCGGTCGAAGCCTATAAATACGCCGCCGAAAAGGGGCATACCGGCTCGCGCTGGGCGCTCGCCAACATGTATGCCGATGGCGACGGTGTCACGCAGGACGATTTCGAAGCCTTCAAGATCTACAGCGAGATTGCCCAGCAGGGCGTCGAACCCGGCTCGGAAGATACCGGCTTCTTCGTCAACGCGCTGCTCTCGCTCGCCAACTATTACAAGCACGGCATCGCCGGCAGTCCGGTCAGGACCGACCTCAGCCAGGCGCGCCAGCTTTATTTTCAGGTGGCTTCCACCTTTGGCGTGCCCGAGGCGCAGTTCCAGCTGGCGCAGATGATGCTGGCCGGCGAGGGTGGCAATTCCAGCCCGCAGCAGGCGAAGAAATGGCTGAACCAGGCCCGCAAGAGTGGCCATCCCGGCGCCATGGCGGTCTTCGGCAATATTCTTTTCGACGAAGGCCAGACGGCCCGTGGTCTGGCGCTGATGACGGCGGCACTCGACCGCTGCAAGCCCAAGGACTGCGGCTGGATGGAAGCACTGCAGGAGCAGGCCTTCTCGGTTGCAAACGAGTCCGACCGCCGCACTGCGGTGTCGCTGTCGCACACGATCGCGAGCGGTTCGGACGATTGAGGTAGAAGGCCTCAGGCCGCGAAATCGAAATAGGCGATGACGGGCACGTGGTCGGACGGCTTTTCCCAGGCCCGCACATGTTTTTCGATCGCAGCCGACGTCATCCGGTCGGCAGCTTCCGGCGACAGCAGCAGATGGTCGATGCGGATGCCGTTGTTCTTCGGCCAGGCGCCGGCCTGATAATCCCAGAAGGAATAGAACTGCGTCGCATCCGTCGTGGCGCGCACCGCATCCGTCAGCCCGAGATTTTCGAGCCGGCGGAAAGCCGCCCGCGTTTGCGGCAGAAACAGCGCGTCGTTTTCCCACACCTTGGGATCGAAGCAGTCGTGCGGTTCCGGGATGACGTTGTAATCGCCGGCAAGGATCAGCATCTCCTCATAGGCCAGCCGTTCGGCGGCGAACGTGCGCAGGCGCTCCATCCAGGCGAGCTTGTAGGGATATTTCTCCGTTTCGACAGGATTGCCGTTGGGCAGGTAGATGCAGCAGACGCGCAGGATGCGCGTGTCGGACAGAGTGAACGCCGCTTCGAGGAAACGCGCCTGTTCGTCCAGCGGATCGCCGGGCAGGCCGCGGTTCACTTCGAAAGGTGAACTCTTGGAGAGGATCGCCACGCCGTTGAAGCCCTTCTGGCCGTGCGTCTCGACGTGATAGCCGAGCGCCTCGATCTCCAGCCGCGGAAAACCCTCGTCGACCGTCTTGATCTCCTGCAGGCAGACGACATCCGGATCGGAATCCTTGAGCCATTGCGTGAGATTGTCGATGCGCGCCTTGACGCCGTTGATGTTCCAAGTCGCGATCTTCATCTCTTCGCCCTGTTCGCTTCGTGCGCTTCTTTTATCGCGGTCTTTCGTCGCCGGACAAGACGATAAACCGGCCGGAAGGAATTCTTCGGCCGGTTTGATGGGGAGTATGTGCGTTTAGACGTTCAGATCGAGAAACTGGTGCCGCAGCCGCAGCTTGCCACCGCGTTCGGGTTCTTGATCTGGAAGGATTGGCCAAGCAGATTGTCGACGAAGTCGATCTCCGAGCCCGCCATATAAACCAGCGAAAGGCTGTCGATCAGCACCTTGGCATCGTTCTTTTCGACGATGATGTCGTCGTCGGCGGCGCTGTCGGCAAGATCGAACTTGTAGGAAAAGCCCGAACAGCCGCCACCTTCGACGGAAACGCGCAAGGCGCTCTTGCCGGCTTCGGCGCCGACGATCGCAGCGATACGCTTTGCCGCCGCATCTGAAAGGGTTACACTCGTATCCGTCATGTTTCCTCCTGCCGGGGTCAAGATCCGGAGAGAATGGGTTTTGGCACTTGAATGTTCAAATGCCTGATATCAAAGAAACTTACCATGATATTCGCGAAAAGGCGATGATGCGCCGAAGCGATTAGGAAAGCGCCTCTTTGCCGTTCATCGGGCTATAGGTATGAAGAGCGTCAGGCGGCGTCAATGGGCAGATGCAGCAACATGCAAGATGACGGTGAAGAATGACGATCGATACGCGTGCTTTGGGTTTCGGCAGCAGTGAGAGGGCGGTTTATGCGGCCGACCCCTGGACGACGCGCGGGCGGCTCTATCAGGAGGACCGAAGCCCGACGCGCTCCGATTTCCAGCGCGACCGCGACCGCATCGTCCACACCACCGCCTTCCGCCGGCTGAAGCACAAGACCCAGGTCTTCATCGCCCAGGACGGCGATCATTACCGCACCCGGCTGACGCACACGATCGAGGTGGCGCAGATCGCCCGCGCGCTTGCCCGCGCCCTGAAGCTCGACGAGGATCTGGCCGAAGGCGTGGCGCTCGTGCACGATTTCGGCCATACGCCGTTCGGTCATACCGGCGAGGACGCGCTGCACGAGGTGCTGCTGCCCTATGGCGGCTTCGATCACAATGCCCAATCGCTGCGCATCGTGACCAAACTGGAGAGGCGTTATGCCGAATTCGACGGCATCAACCTGACCTGGGAAAGCCTCGAAGGTCTCGTCAAGCACAATGGTCCGCTTCTGACGGCTGATGGAATAGGCACCCGCGGTCCCGTTCCTCAGCCGATCCTCGATTATTGCGAGCTGCACGATCTCGAGCTTGCAACCTATGCCAGCCTTGAAGCCCAGGTCGCGGCGATCGCCGACGACATCGCCTATAATACCCACGATATCGACGATGGCCTGCGCTCCGGCTACCTGACTTTCGACATGCTGGAGGAAATCCCGTTTCTTGCCGGGCTGATGGCCGAGGTGAGGGCGCGATATCCGCATCTGGAGCCGAGCCGCTTCACCCATGAGATCATGCGCCGCCAGATTACCCGCATGGTCGAAGACGTGATTGGCGTGGCACAGCAGCGCCTGTCGCTCCTCCGCCCTGAGAATGCGGCCGACATCCGCGCTGCCGACCGGGTTATCGCCACCTTTTCCGAGGGGATGGCCGAGACCGACAGGCAGATCAAGGCCATGCTCTTCAAGCGCATCTACCGCAATCCCGATATCATGCGCATCCGTGCCGGTGCCGCCCAGATCGTCACCGATCTCTTTGCCGCCTACATGGCCAATCCCAAGGAGATGCAAAGCCATTACTGGGTCGATCATATCGCCGGCCTGTCCGATGCGCCGAAGGCCCGCCATGTCGGCGATTATCTCGCCGGCATGACCGACACCTATGCCATCAGCGCCCACAGGCGGTTGTTTGACCACACTCCGGATTTGCGATAGGCAGCGGTCGCCCACGCCGAGGGCCGATTTGAGCTTTTGGCACAGCCTATGCATGGAAGAGTGCGATGAACCTTTTTACCGACTTCGAAGCCAGGATCAAAACCACCCTTGAACAGATCGATCTGGTCAGGGAAAAGCGATCCGAGCTCGATTTCGGCCGCATCACCGTCGAGCCGCCGCGTGACGCGAGCCATGGCGATGTCGCGACCAATGCCGCAATGGTGCTGGCAAAACCGCTCGGAACCAATCCGCGCGCGCTGGCCGACGTCATCATCGCCAAGCTCAAGGAGGATGCCGACGTCGCCGATGTCTCGGTCGCGGGTCCCGGCTTCATCAACATCCGTCTCGCCGTCGGTTACTGGCAGCGGTTGCTCGCCTCGATGATCGGCGCCGGCACCGATTACGGCCGCTCGACGCTCGGCGAGGGCAAGAAGGTCAATGTCGAATATGTCTCGGCCAATCCGACCGGCCCTATGCATGTCGGCCATTGCAGGGGCGCCGTCGTCGGCGACGCGCTCGCCAACCTGCTCGCTTTTGCCGGTTACGGCGTCGAGAAGGAATATTACATCAACGATGCCGGCTCGCAGATTGACGTGCTCGCCCGTTCCGTCTTCCTGCGCTATCGTGAAGCGCTCGGCGAAAAGATCGGCGAAATCCCCTCGGGTCTCTATCCCGGCGACTATCTCGTGCCCGTCGGCCAGTCGCTTGCCGCCGATTACGGCGTGCGGCTGCACAACATGCCGGAAGACCAATGGATGCCGATCGTCAAGGATCGCACCATCGATGCGATGATGGTGATGATCCGTGAGGATCTGGCGGCTCTGAACGTCCATCACGACGTCTTCTTCTCCGAACGCACCCTGCATGCCAATGTTGCAGCTGCGATCCGCACGGCGATCAACGACCTGACCTTCAAGGGCTATGTCTACAAGGGCACGCTGCCGCCGCCGAAGGGCCAGCTTCCCGAGGACTGGGAAGATCGCGAGCAGACATTGTTCCGTTCGACCGAGGTGGGCGACGATATCGACCGGCCGCTGATCAAGTCGGACGGTTCCTACACCTATTTCGCCGCCGACGTTGCTTACTTCAAGAACAAGTTCGACCGCGGTTTCGACGAGATGATCTATGTGCTCGGCGCCGACCACGGCGGCTACGTCAAGCGCCTGGAAGCGGTTGCACGCGGTGTTTCGGATGGTAAGGCGAAGCTGACGGTGCTGCTCTGCCAGCTCGTCAAGCTCTATCGCAACGGCGAGCCGGTGAAGATGTCGAAACGCTCGGGCGATTTCGTCACGCTTCGGGACGTTGTCGAAGAAGTCGGCCGTGATTCGGTCCGGTTTATGATGCTTTATCGCAAGAATTCCGAGCCGCTCGAATTCGATTTCGCCAAAGTGACCGAGCAGTCGAAAGATAATCCTGTTTTTTACGTGCAGTATGCGCATGCTCGCTGCATGTCGGTCTTCCGGCAGGCGAGGGAGGCTTTTCCCGACCTCGATGTCTCCCACGAGAAACTGGCGAAAACCGTTGCAGGCATTGGCGATCCGGCCGAATTGCAGCTTGTCGCCAAGCTCGCTGAATTCCCGCGTATCGTCGAGGCGGCGGCCCA
Source organism: Rhizobium sp. PEPV16 (assembly GCF_008919455.1). Lineage (NCBI taxonomy): Bacteria > Pseudomonadati > Pseudomonadota > Alphaproteobacteria > Hyphomicrobiales > Rhizobiaceae > Rhizobium > Rhizobium sp. PEPV16. Next base: position 15,949 of record NZ_VSZV01000293.1, on the reverse strand, counting down.
GTCGCAGGAGCCGCATCGTATCGCTTTTTACCTCTACGACCTCGCCAGTTCCTTCCACGCGCACTGGAACAAAGGTAAAGATCAGCCGGAATTACGATTTGTTAATGATAAAAACCGAGAATCAAGTATTGCCAGACTTGGGCTGGTGTACGCCGTCGCGTCGGTTTTGAGGTCGGGACTTGCCATTACAGGCACTGCCGCACCGGACGAAATGCGATAACGTCACCATTTCCCCACAATGCGCTGGCATTTGAGCGTTGGCGTTTGCGAGTGGGAATAGGCATGGCTGATAAACAACTTGCGTATGATACGCGCGGAAAAAACGATCTGTTTGCCGACGATGATCCGTTGGCAGAACTGGCCCGTATCGTCGGCTTCGAGCCGCGTGTTGCGGCGAATACCGTGACGGAGACCGCACGCCGCGAGCCCGCCCTCGATCTCGAGGATGAGCTTGGGCGCGAGTTCGACCGCTACGACTCGCCACGTCCGCTTGCCGAACTCGACCGGCCCGCCGAGCCGATCTCTGATGACATCACGCCTGAAGATTACGTCGAGCCCGTTCTCGATGCTTCTTCCGCTGCCGAACATGCGCAGGCTCCTGAGCCGGTTTCGGTTTCCGTCGCCGCTGTTGAGGCTGAAGAAGCTTTGCCCGCCGCAGGAAATGGGGACGCATCTGTCGCCGACTGGGCGGAGCAGCTTTCTCCCGAGCCCGACGCGTCGGTGCAATCGGCCTTCGGCGGTGCGCGCGACCTGATCGAGGAGCTTGAACTGTCGATCGGCGCAGCACCGGTCTCTTCGCTGGTGCAGCCCACCAAGGCGCCGCAATGGTCGGCTGCCAGCATCAGGCTGCCGCTTGCCAATTTCCATGCCCCGAGGCGCGAGGAACCGGTTGTTTTGCCGGAGCCCGTGGCCGAAACGGTCGCCGCACCGGTTGCTGAAGCGCCATCCGCCGATCTTCCTGTGGTCGAGGCTCAACCTGTCGTCGAGCCGCCGGCGCTTGTCGCCGCTGTCGAGCCTTCCGAGGAATTCGAATCCGCTTCTCCGTCACTTGGCTTTCCCGCCGAACTCGACCGCCATGATGAGGTGATCGCGCCGGAAGAGACCGCCGAGGCCGAAGAATTCGTCGAAGTCGAGGAAGAGCTGGAGGATTTCGGGTCCGACGCCGGTTTCGATCTCATCGCTGCCGCCGTCGAAGGCGAGATCCAGGCCGATGCCGCGCTGACCGAGGTCGTGCCGGATGTTCCGCATACCGCCGGCACATTCGATCTCGACGATCTGCTCGCCGACGTCTCGCGTTATCCGGTGCCGCAACGTGCCAATCCGGCGCCCGTCTCGCAGCAACCCGCATCGATCGAGGCAGCGGCCGTTCCGGCCGCTCCCGTCGCTGCCGCACCTGTTCAGTCCGAGGTGATCGCGCCCGCACCGCTCGCCGTAGCACCCGTCCGGTCTGCCCCGATCGAGCCGGCTCCGGTCTATGCAGAAGCCGCAAGGCCGGTCGCGCCGCAGCTTGCCGATGTCGTTACGCCTCAGTCTGCCGCAGCGGCGTATTCGCCGACGCCGCAGCCGGCACCGGAAGCCGACGACCCCTTCGCCGGCCATGATTTCGAGCTGGATCTTGCCGGCATCGAGCTGGAACTGACCGATCTCGATTTCTCCGAGCCGTCCGAGCCGGCACCGCAGCCAGAGCCGCCAGCCCCTGCTCCCCAGCAGGCCGCTGCCGTCGCTCCTCGCCCCGCTCCGGTTTTTGCTCCTGAGCCGCCGGCTCCTGCTTTTGAGCAGGCTGCTGCCGCTCCTGCACGGTCCGCTCCGGCCTTCGTTCCCGAGCCGCAGGCTCAAGCTCCGGCTCCGGCTTTCAACTGGACGCCTGTCTCCGAATCGACCGAAGACCTGCCATTCGATCCGGCGATGATCTCCGATCCGGAGGATCGTCCCGAGGCCGTCGACGACATGCACGTGCCGGCGCTGCCGCCGGTCGAGCAGCCCGCGCCGGTCGCGAAATCTGCGGATTTCGATTTCGATCTCGACGCCGAGATCGCCAGCTTCTTTGAACCGGCCAAACCGCGGCAAACGCCGACGCCGGTCCGGGATACGGCCGCCGCCGCTGCAAAGCCGGTCAAGCCCACCATCGCCGATGGCCTCGATGATTTCGAACGGGCGCTGGAGGAAGATTTCCGCCGCAGCGTGCGCGAGCCGGTCGAGCGCCGCGAGACCTCCGAGGTCCGCATTGAATCGGCAAGCCAGGCCGCCGATTTCAGCCGCGCCCGATCGATGCGCCAGTTGCTTGCCGGGGCCGTCGTGCTCGTGGTCTTTGCCGGCGTCGGTTATGGTGTCTATTCCTCCGTCTGGAACGGCGAGGGGCTCGGCATTGTCGCGTCCGGCGAGCCTCGCGTGATCACCGCCGACAAAGAACCGGTCAAGGTCGTTCCGGAAAATCCTGGCGGCAAGACCGTGCCGAACCAGGATAAGGCCGTCTACGACCGCGTTGCGGGTTCTGCCGAAGAGCCGAAGCAGAAGGCGCTCGTTTCTTCCGATGAGGCGCCCGTCGATGTGGTCCAGCGCACGCTGACACCGGAAGCGCTGCCCGAGGACGACGAGAACGCCAGCGTCGACGATCAGGTCACGCCGACTGCGGTCGGTGAGACGGAGGATCCGCGTCTGCTGCCAACCCAGGACAACGCCGACAACGCTTCGGCAACCAACACTGACAAAACGCCGTCCGTTTCGCCGCGCAAGGTCCGCACGATGATCGTCAAGCCTGACGGTACGTTGGTCGCCCGCGAGGAACCGGCGCCCGTCGACGAGCCGACACAGTCTGCCCAGGCGACACAGTCTGCCCAGGTGACGCCCGCTGCCCAGCCGATGCCGCCGGCTCAGCCGGCGTTGACGGCTCCGTCGACCTCGTCCGCGCAATCGACCCCGGCTGTACCTCCCGTCGGTGGAACGGCCGCAAGCTTCCCGGCAAGCGCCGAGGTTGCTTCCGCCGATGCGCGTTCTGCAGCCCCCGTCGAAACCGCGCCGGTACAGCCGCCGCTCGCCGGCAGTGCCGACGCGCAGGCCGCAAACCCGGCTCCGGTCGCGTTGCCGGTGCGCCCGGTCAAGACCTCGGGGATTGCCGATACCGCTCCCATTCCGACAGCGCGTCCGGCCGACCAGCCCGTCAACGTCGTCGGCACCGTGACCGAGAAGGGCAATGTCCGCCCGACCGCACAGCAGCCGAAGACGACCGAGGTCGCGGCCGCAGCACCAGTCGCTGCAAAGCCGCAACAGGCCGCATCCGCCGGCGGCTACGGCATCCAGATCGCCTCGCTGCCTTCGGAAGACGAGGCGACCAAATCCTATGCCAACCTGTCCAAGAAATTCGCCGGCGTGCTTGGCGGCCGCAGCCACGAGATCCGCAGGGCCGATATCGCCGGCAAGGGCACTTTCTACCGTGTCCGCATACCGGCCGGTTCCAAGGATGAGGCCGCAGCACTCTGCGAACAGTATCGCGCGGCGGGCGGAAGCTGCCTGATCTCCAGGTAGGATCGCGTCTTTGAATATCGGAGCGGCGGGCCGGATCGGCTCGCCGCTCTTTTTTGTGCATCGAGCCCGACCTTGCTCGCATTTGGCCGGGCGCCGTCTATGATTCTTGCATGACCGAATCAAAAGCGATGATCCTTGGCTGCAGCGGCCTTGCCCTCACATCCGAAGAGAAAGCCTTTTACCGGGGCGAGCGACCCTGGGGCTTCATCCTCTTCGGGCGCAACATCTCCGAAGCACGGCAGATCGCCGATCTCGTCGCCGAACTGCGCGACAGCGTCGGTTGGCATGCGCCGGTGCTGATCGACCAGGAGGGCGGCCGCGTCCAGCGCATCCGCCCACCCATTCTCACGCGTTATCCTTCCGGCCAGGCGCTCGGCGATCTCTATCGCCGTGATCGCGCACTCGGCCTGCGCGCCGCCTGGCTGATGTCGCGGCTGCACGCCTTCGATCTTTCGAGCCTCGGCATCGATGTCGATTGCCTGCCGGTGCTCGATGTGCCGGTCGAGGGCAGCAGCAACGTCATCGGCGACCGCGCCTATGGCAGCGATCCGGAGACCGTCATTGCGATGGGCCGGGCGGCTGCCGAGGGGCTGAAGGCTGGTGGCCTGTTGCCCGTGATGAAGCATATGCCCGGCCACGGTCGCGGCTTTGCCGATTCACATCTGGAACTGCCCGTCGTCACCGTCCCGCGCGATGAGCTGGAGCTCCATGACTTCCCGCCCTTTGTCGCGATGAAGGACGAGTTGATGGCCATGACCTGCCACGTCGTTTTCGCCGCCATCGACCCGGACAATCCGGCGACGACCTCGCGCAAGGTGATCGACGGCATCATCCGCGATCACATCGGTTTTAACGGTCTGCTGCTCTCCGACGACAGCTCGATGAACGCTCTTTCCGGCACGATCGGTGAACGTGCGGCGAATATCATTGCAGGCGGATGCGATATCGTGCTGCATTGCAATGGCAATATGGACGAGATGCGGGAGGTTGTGGCAAATGTTCCACCGCTCGCCGGCATATCGCTTGCCCGCGCAAAAGCGGCGGAAGCGGGCTTCGCGGCGCCGGATACCGCCGATGAAGCGGAATTGAGGGCGGAATTCGAGGCAATGTTAGCAACGGTCTGATCGTAAGGGAGCAGCTAGGTGAACACGGTCAAGGGCACGGAACGTCCGCAGGCGGCAACGCCGATGGACAAGCTGTGGCAGGATAACGGTGCCGAGCGCGCCAGCCACGAGCCGGCGCTGGTGATCGACGTCGCCGGCTTCGAAGGCCCGCTCGACCTGTTGCTCTATCTCGCCCGCAACCAGAAGGTCGACCTGTCGCGCATTTCGGTGCTGGCGCTCGCCGAGCAATATCTGCTGTTCATCGAAAGCGCCCGGCGTATCCGCATCGAGCTTGCCGCCGATTACCTCGTCATGGCAGCCTGGCTTGCCTATCTTAAGTCGAAACTGCTCATTCCCCAGCAGGCCAAGGATGACGGCCCTTCCGGCGAGGAGCTGGCGGCAACGCTCGCCTTCCGCCTGAAACGCCTCGAAGCCATGCGCCAGGCGGCAGACGGCCTCGTCAACCGCAATCGCCTCGGCCGCGATATCTTCGTGCGCGGCGCGCCCGAGCATATTCCCGATCGCCAGCAATCCGCTTATGCGGCGAGCCTTTATGATCTCCTGACCGCCTATGCGGCGCTGCGCCAGCGCCATGCCGTCACCCAGGTGACGATCGAGCGGCGCACCGTCTGGTCGCTGACCGATGCCCGCGAACTGCTGACCAAGATGATCGGCGAAGTCGCCGACTGGACGGCGATGGAACATTATCTGCTGCGGTATCTCGCAGCGCCCGAAGAGCGCGTCACGGCAATCGCCAGCGCCTTTGCCGCCTCGCTGGAGCTGGTGCGCGAGGGCAAGCTCGAAATCCGCCAGGACGGCGCCTTTCAGCCGATATACATGCGCCGCGGTCCGAAACATGCCACGCTGCAGGTGGTCGAACAGGAGCGGCCGGCTTGATCGATCTGAAGGGCGAAGAGGATTTCGAAGGCGATTTCGAAGACAGGGGCCGCGATCTGCAGGCCGAGATCGAGGCCGAGCGCATTGCCGAGGCGCTGGTCTTCGCCTCCTCGCAACCGGTCTCCGAAGGCTTCCTCACCGAGCGCCTGCCTGAGAAGACCGACGTGCACGCGATCATGCTGCGCCTGAAGGAGCAATATGCGCCGCGCGGCGTCAATCTCGTGCAGGTCGAAGGCGCCTGGGCCTTCCGCACCGCCGCCGACCTGTCCTTCGTCATCCGCCGTGATGACAATGAGGTGAAGAAGCTTTCGCGCGCCGCACTGGAAGTGCTGGCGATCATCGCCTACCACCAGCCGGTGACGCGTGCCGAAATCGAGGATATCCGCGGCGTCCAGACCTCGCGCGGCACGCTTGACGTGCTGATGGAAGCTGGCTGGGTGCGGTTCCGTGGCCGCCGGCGCACACCGGGCAGGCCGGTGACATTGGGCACGACGCGCGATTTCCTCGATCAATTCGGGCTCGAAGAGCTGCGTGACCTGCCCGGTCTCGAAGAGTTGAAGGGAGCGGGCTTGCTGTCGGGCCGCATTCCGGCGAACTTCAACATTCCCTCGCCGTTGATGAACGACGAACTGACCGAGGACGAAGACCCGATCACCCAGATGGACCTCGAGGAATTGGGGTTGCTGGCACCGCGCGGCACCCCTGAAGATTGAGGGGCCTGCGTCTTGCTTTTGCCATGCATGGCGAAAACAATGGTGGCCACCACTTTTCGATGGGTCAACGGCTTGTCACAAAGGGCGATACCGTGACATTAAGCTCAATCCAAAGGGCTTGATGTTGGAAACGGTGTCGGAAATCCTTACATCGTGAGAACATAGAAACAGGGAGTTAGCGTAATGGGTGGTTTTAGCATGTGGCACTGGTTGATCGTTCTGGTCATCGTGCTGTTGTTGTTCGGTCGCGGTAAGATCCCGGAACTGATGGGCGACGTTGCCAAGGGCATCAAGAGCTTCAAGAAGGGCATGACGGACGAAGACGCGCCGGACACGGCAAAGACCGTCGATCACAAGGCCGACGAAACGAAGTAACCAAGTCCGGGAAAAAGCGCAGCCCCCGCGCTTCCCGTCCAGGAGCCTTGCATGTTCGATATTGGCTGGACCGAGCTTTTGGTCATCGCGGTCGTACTGATCGTGGTCGTCGGTCCCAAGGATTTGCCGCCGATGCTGCGCGCTTTCGGCAAGATGACGCAGCGCGCCCGCAAGGTTGCGGGTGATTTCCGTGCGCAGTTCGATGAAGCGTTGCGCGAAGCCGAGCTTGACGATGTCCGCCAGACGATCAGCGACGCCCAGAAGCTCAACCCGGTCAACAGTCTGCGCGAGGCGATGAATCCGCTTCGGCAGATGGGCAACGAGATCAAGGCCGACCTGCAGAAGGCGACCACGGTCACGGAAAACAAGACCGAGGTGCTGCCCGATGCCGTCGCAGCCCCGACGCCTTCGATGAGCTTGCCGGAAACGCCGCCATTGGTAGCGACACCTGCGCCGTCGGAACCCGTCGCCGCAGCGATTGTGCAAGCTGATACGGTTGTCGCGAAGCCGAAGGCCGTGCGCAAGCCGCGCGTCAGGCCTGCCGACCAGGTCGATGCTGCGGCCGCCGTTGCCGTGCCTGTGGAAAAGCCGAAACGCATGACGGCAGTCAGGAAGCCTGCAACGCCGAAGAAGCCTGCACAGACAAAGAAGGACGAGGAATGAGCGGTGATATCGAAGACAAGCCGCAGCCGTTGATCGAGCACCTGATGGAGCTGCGCACGCGGCTGATGTGGTCGATCGGCGCATTTTTCGTCGCCTTCATCGCATGCTTCTTTTTCGCCAAGGATCTCTTCAATTATCTGGTCATCCCATACAAGACAGCGGTCCAGTGGGCTAATCTCGACGTCGAGAAGGCCCAGCTCATCTACACCGCGCCGCAGGAATTCTTCTTCACCCAGGTCAAGGTGGCGATGTTCGGCGGCCTTGTGGTCGCTTTCCCGATCATCGCCGCCCAGGTCTACAAGTTCGTGGCGCCCGGCCTCTACAAGAACGAGCGTCAGGCTTTCCTGCCGTTCCTAGTCGCCTCTCCGGTTCTGTTCCTGATGGGCGGTGCGCTCGTCTATTTCTTCTTCACGCCGATGGTCATGTGGTTCTTCCTGTCGATGCAGCAGGCGCCGGGTCATGACGAGATAGCGATCTCGCTGATGCCGAAGGTCTCGGAATATCTGAGCCTGATCATGACGCTGGTCTTCTCCTTCGGCCTCGTCTTCCAGCTGCCTGTCATCACCACGCTGCTCGCCCGTGTCGGTCTTCTGACGTCGCAATGGCTCGCCGAAAAGCGCAAGTTTGCCATCGTCCTCGCCTTCGTCGTCGCCGCCGTGCTGACGCCGCCGGACCCGATGTCCCAGATCGGCCTTGCGATACCGACGATCCTTCTCTACGAGATTTCCATCTATGCGGCGCGACTCGTGGAGCGCCAGCGTGCCCGGCAGGCGGTCGAAAAGGAAACCGGATCCGCAGACGTTGCCAAGACGGACAGCGTCTGAGCGGCGATCCCGGAAATCCCTCCATGAACGCCGTCGACTGCGTAATCCTTAAATCGGAATCGGTTTAAGGAATTAGGCAGCAATTCAAAGTGTTGCGGTGTCCTTTGCGCGTCTGAAAAGACCGGGCGGCGCTGTAACATCCGGTCGAGGCCAGATCAGGCTTTGGCCGGGCCACCTCTGTTGCAACGACCTGGAACGACGATGCTCGATATCAAATGGATCCGTGAGAATCCCAAAGCGCTCGATGCCGCCCTAGCCAAGCGCGGCGCGGAGCCTCTTGCCCAAAGTCTCGTTGCCCTCGATGAAAAGCGCCGCTCAGCCGTGCAGAAGGCGCAGGACCTGCTGTCCCGCCGCAACCTCGCCTCCAAGGAGATTGGCGCGGCGATGGCCCAGAAGAACGGCGAGCTGGCCGAGAAACTGAAGGCCGAGGTCTCTGAACTCAAGACCCTGCTGCCGGCGATCGAGGAAGAGGACCGGCAACTGACGGCCGAACTCAGCGACGCGCTCTCGCGCATCCCCAACATCCCCTTCGACGACGTCCCGGTCGGCAAGGACGAGCATGACAATGTCGTCACCCGCACCGTCGGCGAAAAGCCGCGCTGGAACCACGCACCGAAGGAGCACTTCGAAATCGGCGAAGCGCTCGGCTATATGGATTTCGAGCGCGCCGCCAAGCTCTCCGGCTCGCGCTTCACGGTTCTGACCGGGCCGCTCGCCCGGCTCGAGCGCGCGCTCGGCCAGTTCATGATCGATCTCCACACCAGCGAGCACGGCTATACCGAAGTCAGCTCGCCGCTGATGGTGCGCGACGAGGCCGTTTATGGCACCGCCCAGCTGCCGAAATTTGCCGAGGATCTCTTCAGGACGACTGATGGACGCTGGCTGATTCCGACGGCCGAAGTGACCCTGACCAATCTGGTGCGCGAGGAAATCCTCGATCAGGAAAAGCTGCCGCTCCGCTTCACCGCGCTGACGCCATCCTTCCGTTCGGAAGCAGGCTCCGCCGGCCGCGATACGCGCGGCATGCTGCGCCAGCATCAGTTCTGGAAATGTGAGCTCGTCTCGATCACCGATGCCGAGAGCGCCGTTGCCGAGCATGAACGCATGACCGCCTGCGCCGAGGAAGTGCTGAAGCGCCTCGGCCTGCATTTCCGCACCATGACGCTTTGCACCGGCGACATGGGCTTCGGCGCGCGCAAGACCTACGATCTCGAAGTCTGGCTGCCGGGACAGAATGCCTTCCGTGAAATCTCTTCCTGCTCGGTCTGCGGCGATTTTCAGGGCCGGCGGATGAATGCGCGCTACCGCGGCAAGGACGACAAGAGCAACAGGTTCGTCCACACGCTGAACGGTTCCGGCACGGCCGTCGGCCGCTGCCTGATCGCCGTCCTTGAAAATTATCTGAACGAGGATGGTTCCGTCACGATTCCGGACGTTTTGCTGCCTTATATGGGCGGATTGACCAAAATCGAACGGGCGGCCTGAGGCGATGCGCATCCTGCTTACGAATGACGACGGCATTCACGCCGAAGGTCTTGCCGCGCTGGAGCGGATCGCGCGCACGCTGTCCGACGATGTCTGGATCGTGGCGCCCGAGACCGACCAGAGCGGCTTGGCCCATTCGCTGAGCCTCTCCGAACCTTTGCGGCTGCGCAAGATTTCTGACAAGCATTTCGCCCTGCGCGGCACGCCGACCGATTGCGTCATCATGGGCATCAGGCAGGTGATGGACATCAAGCCGGATCTCGTCCTGTCAGGCGTCAATTCGGGCTCGAACGTTGCCGACGACGTGACCTATTCCGGCACGATCGCCGGCGCCATCGAGGGAACGATGCAGGGCGTGCGCTCCTTCGCGCTGAGCCAGGCCTATCTTTATGAGGACGGTGCACGCATCGTGCCCTGGGAGGTCTGCGAGACGCACGCGCCGGCTCTTCTGGAAAAGCTGATGGTCCTGGACCTGCCGGAGGGCACGTTCCTCAATCTCAATTTCCCGAACTGCCGTCCCGACGAGGTCGACGGCGCCGAGGTGACCATGCAGGGCAAGCTCGCCTTCAATCTGCAGGTCGATGCCCGCTCCGACGGCCGGGGATTTCCTTACTACTGGCTGAAGTTTGGCGAACGCGCCGGCGCCTTCGTCGAAGGCACCGATATTCACGCCCTGAAGCATAATAAGATTTCGGTAACGCCTTTGAAACTGGATCTGACCGATTATTCCGTGACGGACCGCGTGGCGCGGGCCTTGGGATACGGAGCACAAGTTTGACGGCAAGACTGGCGGAGAAGGAGGGCTTTGCGGCGCTCGTCCTCAGATTGCGTGCCGAAGGCATCTCGGACCTTGATCTGCTGACGGCGGTCGAGCAGACGCAGCGTTCGTTGTTCGTGCCGCCGCAATTCGCCGACGACGCCTATTCGAGCCGGACGATCCCGATCGAATGCGGTTCGTTCCTCGAGGGCATCGATTTTGCCGTCCGCATCCTGCATCACCTGAAGCTCAAGCCCGGCCAGCGCGTCCTGGAGATCGGCACTGGAAGCGGCTTTACCGCCGCCGTGATGGGGCGCCTGGCAGAGCGTGTTCTGTCCATCGACCGCTACAAGACGCTGACTTCAGCCGCGCAGCGGCGCATGGAATCGCTTGGTTTGCGCAGCGTCGTCATCCGCCAGGCCGACGGCAGCGCCGGCATGCAGGGTGAGGGCACCTTCGACCGCATCCTGGTGACGGCCGCCTTCAACGCGATGCCGCGCTTTTATACCGACCAGCTCGTTTCCGGTGGCTCGATGATCGCGCCGCTGATGATTTCCGAGAACGAGTGTCGAATGGTGCGGCTGACGAAAACCGGCAGCCGCTTCGAACGCGAGGAGTTATTCGAGGCGCCTTATCTGCCGATCGTTCCGCGCCTTGCCTCGCTGCTTTAGGCACTGCGATTTTTCACCTGTAAGCTATGGTTATCAACTTCTCAAAAAAATCGCACTGATTCCAGCATCTTAACCGCGTGGTAATACTAACGCGTTTTAATAGACTCACAAATGGTTGCGTTCTCAGTGGGTCGAGTCATGCGTTTCAGTCTTTCGCCAAAGTTCGGGAAGTCGGCCGGTAATCTTCTGGTTGTTAGCCTGCTGGCAAGTGCCGCAACGGGCTGCAGTTCCGATGTGACACGGTTTGGCGGCTTGTTTTCCTCCTCCGGGCAGGACCAGATCACCACAAGTTCCATTCCGCGTAGGAATATGAACGGTTCTCAGGGCGATCCGGTGCCGCGCGCCGATCTTAGCAGTTCGGCCGTTGCCGGCCAGTCAGGCTATGGCGGCGGCAATGACGCACTGAACCAGCCTTATCCGGCAAGCCCGGGTTACGATCCCACCCGCACGTCGAGCTCGAGCGCACGTCTCGCTTCCGCGCCGGTCTCGGTGCAGCGTTCAGAGCTGGCCGCGCCGACGGCCGCGGCACCCTCCCGGCAGCGGGAAAAGGAAGTCGCGCTCGCGCAGCCTTTCCCGGCTGCGCCGCAGGCTGAGAAGCCTCGACTGGTAGCGCCGGCCGCGCCGAAGGTCACGCCCGATACGCTGACCACAGGCACGACGCCCAAGATTTCCGGCTGGTCCGCGACCAACGCTCCATCGGTGACGCTGCGTCCGGGTGAAAGCATTGCCACGCTCTCGAGGCGCTTTGGCGTACCCGAAAAAGAAATTCTGCGCGTCAACAACCTAAAGACGGCATCTGCCGCCCAGCCTGGCCAGGCGGTCCTCATCCCGACCCTCAACGGCGGCAATGCCGCCAAGGCGGCGTCGCAGGCGGCTGATCTTTCCAAGCCCGGCAAAATGCCGGCGCCGAAGGCACCTGAGCAGAACGTCGCCGTCATTCCAGGCGCCAATTCCGCCCGCGACAAGACGCTGGCGAGCGGCGATGTCACCGGCAAACTTCCCACCGGCGCCGGCAAGGATCCGAAGGCGCCTGCCGGGACCTATGTCGTCAAGCAAGGCGATTCCCTGGCAAAGATTGCCAAGGCAACCGGTAGCAATGTCGACGACCTCAAGGCCGCCAACAATCTTTCGGCCAGCTCGCTCCGCATCGGTCAGGCTCTGAAGATCCCGAACGGCACCGCCGATAATATCAACACCGCCTCGATCCCGGCTGAGAAGGTCGATGCGAAGCCGGCCCAGCCGGCGGCTGCCCAGCAGACGGCTTCCGCGCAGCCCGCGCCCTACAAGGCGCCGGCCGCCACCCAGACGGTCGACGATGCCGAGAAGAAGTCTGATGTCAGTTCCGCGGCACCGGAATCGACCGGCATCGGCAAATATCGCTGGCCGGTGCGCGGCCAGGTCATTGCCTCATACGGCGCCAACGTCAACGGCAACCGCAATGACGGCATCGACATCTCGGTCCCGCAGGGCACGCCGATCAAGGCCGCCGAAAACGGCGTCGTCATCTATGCCGGCAACGGCCTGAAGGAACTGGGCAACACGGTTCTCGTCCGCCACGACGACGGTACCGTCACCGTCTACGGCAACGCCGATACGCTGAGCGTCACCCGCGGCCAGAAGATCCAGCGCGGCCAGACCGTCGCCGTCTCCGGCATGAGCGGCGACGTCAAGCAGCCGCAGGTCCATTTCGAGGTGCGCAAGGATGCGTCCCCGGTCAACCCGATGACTTTCCTGGAATAGGTACAGCGTACCAGGAAACGCAAAAGCCCGGCCGCCAGCCGGGCTTTTGTCATTTGATGGATGCGGCCCAAAAGTGGGCAGCGGTTTTCGGAGAACGACGTGCATAAACGCGTCGCATGAATTCCGATTGGCGCGACGCGCTTCAGCCCCGGTCGATGTGAACCCGCATGCGTCCGGCCAGGTCCTGAATATACTGCCACGCGACGCGGCCGGAGCGTGCGCCGCGCGTCGTTGCCCATTCCAGCGCTTCGGCATGCATCTTGTCGCGTTCGAGCCCGAGCTCGAAGTGATCGGCATAGCCGTCGATCATGCCGAGATAATCCTCCTGGCTGCATTTGTGGAAGCCGAGCCAGAGGCCGAAGCGGTCGGAAAGCGAAACCTTCTCCTCGACCGCCTCCGACGGATTGATCGCCGTCGACTGCTCGTTTTCCATCATGTGGCGCGGCAGGAGATGGCGCCGGTTGGAGGTGGCGTAGAAGAGCACATTGTCCGGCCGCCCTTCGATGCCGCCGTCGAGTGCTGCCTTCAGTGACTTGTAGGCGGTGTCGTCGTGATCGAAGGAGAGATCGTCGCAGAAGACGATCACGCGGTACGGCGTGTCCTTCAAGAGGTCGAGCAGATTGGGAAGGCTGGCGATATCCTCACGATGGACTTCGACCAGTTTCAGTGAGGCGCTGCTTTCGCGCCGGACATCCTCGTGCACGGCCTTGACCAGAGAGGATTTGCCCATACCGCGCGCGCCCCAGAGCAGCACATTGTTGGCGGCATACCCCTCGGCGAAACGCACCGTATTCTCGTGCAGGATGTCACGCACGTGATCGACGCCGCGGATAAGCGTCAACGCCACCCGGTTCGGCCTTTTGACCGGCTGCAGGTGCTGGCGCAGTGGCGCCCAGACGAAACAGTCGGCCGCATCCCAGTCGTTGAGGGCGGGTGCCGGTCCGGCAAGACGCTCGACGGCGTCTGCGAGCCGCTTCAGCTCGGCAAGCAGGGCTGTGTTGATTTCCTCGGTCATCGGTGGCCTCCTGATTTCTCACTGCGGCAATCCGCTTTGATCTTTCGATGACGCTAATGCATGTCGCCCGGAAGTGTGGGGCGGTTCCGAGATAACGACATGCTTGAAAATAAAGGAGCTAAAGCGCGTCGCATTGATCAAGTTCGATGCGACGCGCTTTAGCATGGCGTTTTGACGGCGGAAAGGTTATGAGGCAGCGGAATCGGTACTGTTTCCGGCTGTTTCTGTTGCATTCATCGAAGCCGTAACTATAGTCCGGCAACCTGAAAAGAGAGGCGGAGTTCCGCCGCCCAAGCCTGAGGAGTTTAGCATGTTCATCACCCCGGCATTCGCCCAGAGCGCGACCGATACCGCAACGGGATTCGGCGGCTCCGGTTTCGAAATGATCATCCTGTTCGTGCCGCTGATGGTCGTCTGGTACTTCCTGCTGATCCGTCCGCAGCGCGCGCAGGCAAAAAAGCGTGAGGAGACCCTGAAGGCGATCCGTCGCGGCGACCAGGTCGTCACCGGTGGCGGCCTCGTCGGCAAGGTCACCAAGGTGATCGACGAAAAGGAAGTCGAAGTCGAGATCGCTGACGGCGTGCGCGTGCGCATCGTCCGCAGCGGCATCTCCGAAATTCGCGTCAAGGGTGAACCGGTCAAGGCCGACGCGGCGTAACAAGCGATAACCGCAGGACCGCCGGATCGGAAGATCGTCGAGAGAATGTTGCATTTTTCCCGCTGGAAAACACTTCTGATTTGGCTGGCCGCGTTTGCGGCCATCGTCATCGCTGCGCCCAATCTGCTGACTGAGGCGCAGCGATCTTCCCTGCCGGACTGGTTGCGGCACGATCGCGTCGTGCTTGGTCTCGACCTGCGGGGCGGCTCGCATATCGTTCTGAAGGTCGAGCGTTCCGATATCGTCAGGGACCGCCTGGAAGAGGTGGTCGCCAATGTGCGCAACGCGCTACGCGGCGCCGGCATCCGCTATACCGGGCTCACCGGCAATGACCAGACCGTCACCGTCCGCATCACCGATGCGGCCCAGACACAGGCGGCGGTCGATCTTTTGAAGCCTTTGACGACGGCTGGCGGGCATGCAGGACCTGAGGTCGCGCTGCAGCAGGGCGACCAGGGGCAGCTCTCACTGCAGATTTCCGACGCCGGCATTACTGCTGACGTCGCTTCCGTCCGGACCCGCTCGCTCGATATCGTTGGACGTCGTATCGCCGGATTGGGCAATGATAATTTCCTCGTTCGCCCCGATGGCGCCGACCGCATCGTCGTGCAGGTGCTGGGATCAATCGATGCGGAGCGGCTGAAGAACATCCTGAACCAGCCGGCCAAGCTTTCCTTTCATTTGATCGACGAAAGCATGTCGGGGCAGGAGGCGCTGAACGGCCGCTGGCCGGCAACATCGCAGGTGCTCTATTCGCTTGACGATCCGCCGGTGCCGTACCTCGTCGACCGCACGGCTTTCATCACCGGCAGCAACATGGTCGATATCGAGCCTGTCGTAAATCCACAGGCGCAGGATACCTCGATCGCCTATCGTCTCGATGCCGAAGGCACGCAGCGGCTGGCCCAAGTGACCGGGCAGAACATCGGCAAGCACCTTGCCATAGTCTTCGACGACCAGGTGATGTCGTCACCGGTCATCGATGCGGCGATCACCGGCGGCGAGGGCCGGATTTCGGCAAACTTCTCCGAGGATGGCGTCCGCGACCTTGCGATCATGCTGCGCGCCGGCGCCTTGCCGGCGACGCTGACCAGCGTTGAGGAACGCAGCGTCAGCCCGAGATTCGGCGCCGATTCCATCTTCAACGGCCTCGTTGCCGGCCTCGTCGCCGTCGTATTGGTCGCGGCATTGATGATCGCGCTCTATCGCATCCTCGGCCTCATCGCCGTCGCATCGCTCTTCCTCAACCTGATCCTCATCGTCGCGGTGCTCAGCCTTGCCGGCGCGACGCTCACCCTGCCGGGGATTGCCGGTATCGTGCTGATCGTCGGCATGGCGGTCGACTCGAACGTTCTGATTTATGAGCGAATCCGGGAAGAGGAAAAAACCACCCATGCCTTTGCGGAGGCGGTCGGTCGCGGTTTCTCGCGCGCATTCGCAACGATCGTCGATGCCAATGTGACGATCTTCATCGCCGCCATCATCCTCTTCTTCCTCGGCAGCGAATCCATCCGCGGTTTCGCGTT
>NZ_VSZV01000074.1:0-2943 GCF_008919455.1 Rhizobium sp. PEPV16 | reverse complement strand
CATCGGCCGTGGGAAAGGCGGTGGAGCGACTTGAGGCGCGTCTAGGCCTGCGATTGCTGAACCGTACGACCAGATCGCTAGCCGTGACCGGGGAAGGCGACATTCTATATCGATACGTCGCCCGCATATTGAAAGAACTGCATGACGCTGAGCAAGAGCTTCACTTGGTTCAAAAGGCACCCCGAGGCCGCATTAAGGTGAGTGTGCCCACAGTCTTAGGTCGCAAGATCATCATGCCGGCGCTCCTCGATTTTCGCATCCGCTTTCCAGATGTGACGACCGAGATCAGCCTCGATGACGTCAAGGTTGATATTATCAATGGTGGGTATGACGTGGTGCTGCGGCTAGGTGAGCTGGACGATTCGACGTTACGCGCACGGAGGATCGGACCACACACATTCATAACGTGCGCCTCGCCGGAATATCTTGCACATCGCGGCACCCCGCAAACTCCGTCAGATCTCAATAATCACTGCTGTGTTTTTTATCGTTTTCCAACCACCGGTCGGCCGGAAGTTTGGGCGTTCAAAAATTCACTCCAACCAACGCCAATCAAGCCCTCTGTCGTTTTAAATGACGGCGAGGCACTTGCATCCGCCGCACTGGGCGGCTTGGGGATTATTCAGGCGCCGAGCTATCTCGTAAGCGAAGACATTGCGGCGGGACGGCTTCAAGCTGTCCTCGCAGATTACACGGACGAACGTGGCAGCGTTTCGCTCGTCTGGCCCCCTATGTCGGCACGAGCGCCCAAAGTTCGCGCCTTCATTGATTTCATGGCCGAGCGCGTTTCCCAAAAGCTTTATTGAGTCGGCACCCAAGATTTCTGTCCACTGCTATGGGACAGTTTGCTGTTTAGGATCGGTCTCATGGGAAATGCTCTTTAATTCAAGCCACTTAACAGCAGAAGCGCAGGAGCCGAAGGTCGTATCCGTTCAAGACCAGCGATGCGCATCGCGGCGCCAACGGGCAGAATGAGCGATTTCTGATAGAAGGCCGATTAACGTCGAGCCGGTTCCGTCCGCTGCGCGGCGCTCAAAGCGGGAAGGCAACATTTCTTTATTCACACCAAGTATCTGGTGATCGACCCCCTGTCGGACGATCCTCTCATCTGCACCGGATCAGCAAACTTTTCGAGCAACAGCCTCCAGGAAAACGATGAAAATATGGTCCTGATACGGGGCGATACCCGTGTCGCCGACGTCTATCTGACGGAATTTCTCAGGCTTCACGAGCATTTCTATTTCCGCGACGCGGCCAACAGTATGGCCGGCAAAGGAAAGGACGAGGAGGGAGCGTTTCTGGAAGAGGTCGATGACTGGACGGCGAACGACTTCTTTCCCGGAAGCTATCTTAACTCGCGACGTGAAATGTTTTTCCGTGACGCCCAGGGCTCCTGGGGCAAACAGGCTCAGGCACGTGATCCAAACGAATCCATCGGCCAGGGTCGGCAGCAAGCGATCGAGGACAAGCGAAAGGCCTCAGAGAAAAGACGGGCTGCCAAGGAAAAGGCTGAGGGTAGCGGCGGGGCACCGTAGGGGACGATGACGGATCAAGCGTCGCTACTCCATTTCGATGTTGTAGTGCGTTAACGATCACTCCCAGGGCAGCGCATTTCACGCCTGCTGATACGGTGAGGTCGTATCCTGCGAAAGATCCGCTCCAGTCGTGAGGGACCATTCGCGGTCGCCCTTGGAGGTGTGATCCCCTGCAAGATGGGCCTCGGATTTGGATGTGGAACAGGTGCAGGACCAAAGCGCCTTTATTAAGTGTGTTTCAATTTGAAATCACGCTTCACTGCATCATTGCTTTAAGACGCCCGTCAGATCAGGGGGGTGCCGTTTTATAAGGAGCTACCGCACCATGCATCTTTCTCCTCGTCCTTCTGTTGCTTATATGTCTTGAGCATCCCTACCAACAGGCTCAATGCGCTATTAGCGGACCAAGGCAGCCGGGTATGAAAAACAAATGATCACAATCACAATGGACGATGCACTCAACCACGCAGGGGCAGGACGGTATCAGCGACGGCTTATGGCCATCCTTCGCTTTGTCTATCCTAACTGGCCACTCGGTCGCTCATGAGGCCGCGGCTTGTGCCCTCATTTGTGATAAGCGGCTGAATGGGATCTAGCCAGCGCTAGATCGCACGGGCGACCCTTTGGCGCAACCGAGGGCAATCCGGAATCGTGTTCGGGCCGGGTATCGCCATGGGTCTGGACCGCCGGGGCGATAGGGAATATCTGGCAGGGCTTGTCGCGATGCTGAAAGCGTCGCCGAAATATCACCGCAGACACCCAAGGCCTCTCAAAGTGAAAAAAGTCCAGCGCAGCTTTGCCGTCGAGTACAGATCGGGTCGGCGAAAACTCAATTCCAATCCGAACTCGATCTGGGGAGACATGGATCTCAAGTCCGTCGCGCAGGATCTGCAGGACGAGGCAATGCCGTTCCTGCCGGAATCTTCCCAGGTTAGCAGCGCCGGAATGTCTTTCGCCGAAGAACAACGGGCGGCGGCGTTGTTGACACCGCCGATTGAGCAGCAGACAAATGCATCGGCTTTACAGGAGACCATAATGGCCGACGATATGAATACGACGACTGATGCCGACACGCCGGCCGTAGCGGCGCCCGCACCGAAGAAGGAGCGCAAGCCTCGCGCCAAAAAGGCGGCCGCTGAAACGGCCTCAGCCGCAGTTTCGGCGCAACCGGCAGCGGCTTTGAATGCCGCAACGGTCAAGCCGAAGAGAGGACGCAAGGCAAAGTCCGACGAAGGTGCGCCAAGCGCCAAACGTGCGCCTGTCAAACGTGCCCCGAAGGCCGTGCAGGCAGCGCCCGCACCGTCGGTGGCGGCGGTTGACGAGTTTGCGGATCTCCTGCAGCTGGAAGAAGAAAACCAAAGATTGCGCAAGCTGCTGGCCGAGAAGC
Source organism: Rhizobium sp. PEPV16 (assembly GCF_008919455.1). Lineage (NCBI taxonomy): Bacteria > Pseudomonadati > Pseudomonadota > Alphaproteobacteria > Hyphomicrobiales > Rhizobiaceae > Rhizobium > Rhizobium sp. PEPV16. The sequence goes on along the minus strand of NZ_VSZV01000074.1, from coordinate 21 downwards.
TCCGCGCTGAAAATGCCGATC
>NZ_VSZV01000004.1:0-305 GCF_008919455.1 Rhizobium sp. PEPV16 | reverse complement strand
CCGCTGCGAATGCCGACGCAGACAGTTCCCATGCAGGCGCCCGACCAGGCGGTCACCCAGGCGGAGAAATCGAGCGTGGCCGGCAGGGCAAAGATCTGCCCGAGCCGGATTTCGTCCATGGACTTCAGCGAGGTGACGACCATGGTGTAGAGAGGCAGAAGGAAGAAAAGTGCGGCGATGAAAAGGAAGGCATAGAGGCCGATGCGCCCGGCGGTGATCTGTGCCGGCTTCGGGCCGTTCGGATGAGGACGGGCCATCACGCAGCCCCCTTTGCTTTGTCACGCATGTGCATCGCGTAGCGGAAC
>NZ_VSZV01000316.1:0-43973 GCF_008919455.1 Rhizobium sp. PEPV16 | reverse complement strand
GCTTACGCCGAGCTGCAGACGCTGATCACCGGGATTGACCTCAGGCCAGCCGCCGGCTGCGGCGATCTGCTGATACTGCATGATCGCCTGCTGGGCGCTTGCGACCGATTGGGGCCCGAGGATCGGCGTGTTGGAAACCATGGCGGTCGCCGTGCGCGACGCCGCCTTGGCGTCAAATTGGTCATCCCAGTTTCCGCGGCGCGGCGCATTGATCAGCGTATCGAGCGCCGATTGCGCGAATGCCGGCGCGGCAATCGCGCTGGCGCCAACCATTGCCGCGGACGCAAGGAAAGCGCGGCGCGAGAGAGCTTCAATTCCGTTTTTCTTCGACATAGTCCCAACCACTGAATGCCGCTATAAAAAGAATCTGCGGCCTTTTGCGATATCACTGCGCGTAAACGCAGATCCCAGTCCACTCGTTGTCCCGGCGCACCGAAAAATTCCGCTTGCCCCATCACAAGATTGCGATGCGGCAGCCTGAGCATTCCTGATCGGTCTATTGAAAGCGCCGGTTGTTAAGCCTTCCGCTGCCACACCAATATGGCCAATTCGTGTTGCCTGGCCGGAAGGCGGACTTGCCGACTGCCGGAAACAGGACGCAACGAACCATATGACGGGGTAAAGCGTGCCGGTTAATAACGGCTAAAAAACGGCTTAAATACCGGGCTTTGCGCTTGTCTGCCCCGCGTTGCAAAGATGCCACGCGAGAGCAAACGGCAAAATCGGACGTGCAGGGACACGTCCGATTTTCTGCAACCCTGGAAGGAGGTCAGGGGTCTCAGAGGCGATACAGGATCTGGTCGTTCCAGAAACGGTCCAGACGCTGGAGCAGCTTGTTCATCTGGGTGAACTCGTCGGTGCCGATGCCGCCGACCTTGTCGATCGAGGCGATGTGGCGTTCGTAGAGCTTGGCCACCGTTTCGGCGATGTCCTGGCCGGTTTCGGTCAGGCTGATGCGGACCGAGCGGCGGTCGATGCGCGAGCGCTGGTGGTTGATGAAACCGAGATCGACCAGCTTCTTGACGTTGTAGGAGACGTTGGAGCCGAGATAGTAGCCACGCGAGCGCAGTTCGCCGGCGGTCAGCTCGGAATTGCCGATGTTGAAAAGGAGCAGCGCCTGGATGGCGTTGACGTCGCTGCGACCCTGACGGTCGAATTCGTCCTTGATAACGTCGAGAAGACGACGGTGCAGACGTTCAACGAGATGAAGGGACTCCATGTAAAGATCACGGATGTCGTGGTCCTGCTGGTCACGGAAGGTCGATACCGACTGCGGCTTTATTTTCGTGTTCATATTGACTGCCTCACTGTTTGTTTGGCGGTGTGTTTTCTTCCCGCCTTGAGTGAGACCCTATCGAATACATATAAAATTCGACTTAAACCGCAGGCTTAACGGAGCCTTACCGGTAACTCCACGTTGTCTCAGGGTAAATCAACACTTACCTGGCGGCGATGCCGGCGCTTTTCCAGCCACAGCAGCAGGCGGAAAATCAAGTAGACCACCGCGACGATGACATGCAGCAGGATGATCAGCTGGTTGGGGCCGAAAATATCCGGCAGCAGGCCATACATGAGGATTTGTCCGCCGGCGGCCAGCACCCAGATGACCGGCCCCCAGGAGACGGTCAGCCAGAGGCCGAGGGAGGCAACGGGGAAGAGCACGGCGAGGCTGGTGCTCGCCACTTTCCATGGCAGGCTCAAAAGATCGAAGCGGCCGGCGCCAACCAGCGAATAGCCGACGAGCATCGCCCAATATTGCAAGCCGAACCAGAAGCAGGATAAGGCAACCAGTCTCAGGAAGAGAATGAAGAGGATATCCGCCAGTGTGCGTTTCGGTATCGTCGGGGATTCGGTTTCCATAGCGCAGACATCGGTTTGGGGTTGCATCTTCATAAGGAACGCCGCGTGTCTGACAAGACGCGCTGGAGAACGCTTTATCACTTTGAGTTTGCGCATACCCCCGAAAAATCGATTCCGATTATCGGCATCATGCGCCAGCGGTTCTTCCGCCGCGGCCAATCGTCCGGTTTGGATTTTCCAGGCGCCATGATAATGAGCGCTCCGATAAATGGAATGGGCCAGGGATAGATATCATGCAGGACAGGACTCATCTCGTCGACGAGATCACCGGCCATCGCCGCATGCGGCGCAACCGCAAGGCGGATTGGACACGCCGGCTGGTGCAGGAGAACCGGTTGACGGTCGATGACCTGATCTGGCCGATCTTCATCGTGCCGGGTTCAGGCATCGTCGATCCGATCCCGGCCATGCCCGGCGTCAACCGGATGAGCATCGACAAGGCCGTCGAGGCCGCGCGCGAAGCGGCCGGCCTCGGCATTCCGGCCCTTGCCACCTTTCCGAATATCGAGATGGAGCTGCGCGACGAGACCGGCTCGAACAGCCTCGAAGCCAACAACCTGATCAATCAGGCGACGGCGGCGATCAAGAAGGCGGTACCTAATATCGGCATCATTACCGATGTCGCGCTCGATCCCTTCACCAGCCACGGCCATGACGGCATTCTCAGAGGCGGCGAGATCGTCAATGACGAGACGGTCGACCAGGTGGCGCGCGCCGCCGTGATGCAGGCAGATGCCGGCGCCGACATCATCGCGCCGTCGGAAATGATGGACGGGCGCATCGGCGCGATCCGCATGGCGCTTGATGCGGCCGGCCACCAGAGCGTCGGCATCATGAGCTATGCGACGAAATTCGCCTCCGCCTTCTACGGTCCCTATCGCGAGGCGATCTCGACGGGCGGGCTGCTGAAAGGCGACAAGAAGACCTATTATATCGATCCCGCCAACGGCACCGAGGCGATCCGCGACGCTGCCCTCGACGTCGAGGAAGGCGCCGACATGCTGATGGTCAAGCCCGGCCTGCCCTATCTCGATATCTGCTGGCGGATGAAGGAGGCCTTTGGCCTGCCGACCTTCGCCTATCAGGTGTCCGGCGAATATACACAGATCAAGGCGGCGGCGATGAACGGCTGGATCGATGGCGAGCGGGCGATGCTCGAAACGCTGCTGTCGTTCAAGCGGGCGGGATGCGACGGTGTCCTCACCTATTTCGCGGTCGAAGTGGCGAAAATTCTCGCAAAGCGGTGATTGGGCGGAACCGGCCCAAAATCATCCGAATCTAGAGCAAATATTGCATTTTGCCCTGCCGATACCATATCAGCGGCATCGTTTTTCCGCAGGAGATTGAGATGAGCTACAACCCCAATCCGCTTTATGCCGCACCGGAGGACTGGCGCGCCTATAGCGGCGTGTTGAGCCGCCGGGTCTTCGCCTTCATCCTCGACTACGTCATCGTGGCGCTGCTCTGCATTCCCGCGGCGATCGTGCTGTTCTTCCTGTCGATCGTCACGCTGGGGCTCGGCTTCTTTCTCTACCCTGCCCTCTTCGTCATCGTCGCCGGCATTTACTTTGGCCTGACGGTGGGCGGGCCGAGCCAGGCCTCGCTCGGTATGCGGGCCATGGGGATCGCAATCGTGCGCGTCGACGGACGGCCGATGGATTTCATGACAGCGATCGTGCATCTGGCTCTGTTCTGGATCCTCAACTCGGTGCTGACGCCGCTCATTCTGCTTGCCGGCCTGTTCATCGAACGCAGCCGTCTCGTTCACGACCTGCTTGTGGGCACGGCGACGGTGCGCACGGCCTGAGACCCTAACTGCGAACCCGGGCGGAGACCAAATAAAGTCTCCGCCTTCCCTTTGCCGGCACGCCCCAGCGCTCCATATCTAAAATTAGAAGACTGATATGAAGGGCGAAACGCGCCCCGCTGTTGACGTTTTTTATTCTTAGGTCATGCTGTCAGGAAACGGCACGGTCTCGACAAGGAAATTTCCGCGACAAATGAATACGCAGACGACGCCATCCCCGCAGTTTTATCTGACGGCTCCGGCTGCGTGTCCGTACCTGCCGCATGAGATGGAGCGAAAGGTGTTCACCCATCTGGTCGGCCCGCGCGCCGCCGAGATGAACGACATCCTGACGCAAGGCGGTTTCCGCCGCTCGCAGAACATCGCTTATCGCCCGGCCTGCGAATCCTGTCGCGCCTGCGTTTCCGTGCGAATTCTCGCCCAGGAATTCGAGCCGACCAAATCGATGAAGCGGGTGCTTGCCGCAAATTCCGACGTCATCGCTACCGAATTCGCGGCCCAGCCCTCCAGCGAGCAATATTCACTCTTTCGACGCTATCTCGATTTTCGCCACCAGCAGGGCGGCATGTCTGACATGACCGTGCTCGACTATGCAATCATGGTGGAAGACACGCATGTGAATACGAGGATCATCGAATATCGCCTGCGTGAGGAAGGCTCAGGACTGGAGCAGCGCCCGAAAGGCGAACTGCTTGGCGCTGCGCTGACCGACACGATGAGCGATGGGCTGTCGATGGTTTATTCCTATTTCAATCCGGCGCTTGAGCGGCGTTCGCTCGGCACCTTCATGATTCTCGATCATGTCAGGCGCACGAAAGCGTTGGGACTGCCGCATGTCTACCTCGGCTACTGGGTTCAAGGGTCGCGGAAAATGGACTACAAGACGCGCTTCCAGCCGCAGGAACATCTGACCCCGCGCGGGTGGGAACGCTTCGATCCCTCGTCCATGCCCGAGAGCACCCACGACTGAATGTTCCCCACCGCTCTTTCCGACCATCGGAAGGGCCTGCTGCTGACGGCGATCGGCGGGCTGGCGCTTTCCGTGGATATCCCGCTGATGAGGCTCGCCGACGGCGAGCTGTGGTCGATCCTGGCCGCGAGAAGCATCGCGACCCTTGGCGTGACGCTTCTGGTCGCCACAGTGCTCAGGATCGCCAATGGGCGCTGGCCGCTGCTTGTGCCGGGCTGGCCGGGCCTGGTCACCGGTCTGCTTTACGGCCTGACGACGGTGGTCTTTCTTCTTGCCGTTTTCAACACGTCGACGGCCAATGTCGTTTTCATCATCGCCTTCAATCCGATGTTCGCCGCCCTTCTTTCCTGGATTTTCCTCAAGGAGCGGCCGGCGCTAGCAACGCTGATCGCCATGGCGGCGATGATCTTCGGCGTCGGTCTGATCGTGCGGGATGGGCTTTCGGGCGGCCATCTCTTCGGTGATATCATGGCGCTGCTGACCGCCTTCATCATTGCCGCCGCCATCACCGTCAGCCGCGCCTCGCGCCGGGAGACGGGCTTCGTCTCGCTGCTTTCGACGGTGCTGCCGGCGGCGGTCGGCCTGATCTCGGTCATACCGGCAGGCGGTTTTTCGATCGAGCATCCCGCCTGGATCCTCTTCAACGGCGCAGTGATGATGCCGCTTGCCTTCTGGTGTCTGGCGACCGGGCCGCGTTACCTCTCCGCGCCGGAGGTCGGCATGTTCTATCTGCTCGAAACCGTGCTCGCGCCGATCTGGGTGTGGCTGATCTTTGCGGAAACGCCGGCGCCAATGACGCTGGTCGGCGGCGGCATCCTGGTGGCGGCGATCGCAGCCCATTCCGTCTGGATCGTGCGGAGGAAAAGCATCGTTCAAATGGCAGGCTAGGACGTCCTCGCCTGCTCTACCTCATGTTATAACTCCGTTACCACACAGAGGATGAAGCGATGAACGTCACAATCCGCAAGATCGGCAATTCCGAGGGTATTATCATTCCCAAGGAAGTTCTCGACCGCCTTGGATTGAAGGCTGGCGATTCACTGGAGTTGCAGATCGAAAACGGCGGCATCACTTTGAAGCCGGCCGATGAGGATTTGTCTCGTCAGCTCGAAGCGGCGCGATATTTCATGGACAAGTATAAGGTCGCTTTGAAAAAGCTGGCCGAATAATGGCCTTCAAATTCCTGACCAGACCGCTGGTGGAGAGCCTGCAGAAAATGCAGATCGAGCGCTTCGGCGGTCTCACAGGACTGCGTGACGAAGGCGCTCTGGAATCGGCTCTCGGCCGGCCTGTACACAAGGCAAATTACGGCTGCGACGGCGTCATCGAATTCGCCGCCGCCTATCTTTTTGGTCTTGCCCGCAACCGTGCATTCGTCGACGGCAACAAGCGGATCGCGATCGTAACCGCCGCTGTGTTCCTTCTCGAAAATGGCTACGAGATCGAAACGACCGATGCCAATCTCTACGCTTTCGTTCTTGCGGTAGCCGCCGGCGAGATCGACGAAGAAGGCGCGACCCGCTTCCTGCGGGATTTCAGCCTACCGCTCAGCCCGTCGCCTTGAGCTGCTGCTGCTCCAGTTCCCTGCCAAGCCCCTCGACCACATGCGCCCAGCCTTGCCGGGTCTTTTCCTCGTGTTCGGCCCATTCCGCGCACATTTCATGGGTCAGCGTCAGGCGGCTGCCGCCGCCCAGAGGCTCGATGTTGATCTCGACGCGGTCGCAATTGTGGTCGTGCTCCTCGACGGAAAAGCTGAAGACCATGCGTTGCGGGCGCTTCAGTTCCAGGAAGACGCCCTGGTGGAATGCGTCGCCGGTCGGGCGGCGGTCGACGACGAAGAAACGGCCGCCGACATGCGGATCGATATCGGCGCGGATGACGTGACCGTCATCGGTCGCAAACAGGAAGCGGCGGGCGATTTCGGGGTTGAGCCAGGCGTCGTAGACGACGGCGGGCGGCATCCTATAGGTGTGGCTGACATGCAGTTTGATGGTGCTGGCGGGCATCGATTTTCCTCCGGTAACGGCGCGCACACTCCTCCCGTGCGCGGCCTGCGGCCATTCCGTCCGCCTCCGGAGCCGGCCTGCTCATATTTTTGCTAACAGGATTGAGATAGAGGAATTGTCGCGCCCGCCAAGAGTCGGGCGCGGAATTTACTGCATCTAAGTTTTACAATGCCCCTTGCGCGTCTGAAAAGACGCGCGGCGCTGTCGTGCCTCAGAGCATGATGCCGAAAAGTGTGAGCGGTTTTCGGACGACATCATGCTCAACTATTTAAATTAGAACAGGATTCAGATTTTAGGCCGAACAGGCCCAAAATCATCCTGTTCTAGCCGGCGAATTTGCCGCTGCGCGGGAAGCCCTTCGGCACTGTGCGGCCGGCGGTGGCGCGATCGGCCAGCCATTCGGCAAGCTCGTCCTTGTTCTTCGTGAAGGTGCGGCCGGCGCTGTCTTCCCAGATGAGGCCGTCCGATATTGCGAAGCAGCGGACGTCGGAAATGCCGCCATCCTTGTAACGCTGCAGACGCACGCCCTTGCCGCGCGACATTTCCGGCACCTGCGCCAGCGGAAAGACCAGCAGCTTGCGGTTTTCGCCGACGACGGCGACATGGTCGCCGCTGACGGGCACGAGCAGCTGCGTTTCCTCGGGCAGCCCGACATTCATGATCTGCTTGCCCTTGCGGGTATTGGCGACCAGCTCGGCTTCGGGAACGACGAAGCCGTTGCCGGCGGTCGAGACGATCAGCTGCTTGCGCGAGGGATCATGGACGAAAGCGGTCAGAACCGCCTGGTCGTTATCCATATCGACGATGATGCGCAGCGGCTCGCCATGACCGCGACCGCCCGGCAGCTTGTCGCCGCCGAGGGTGAAGGCCTTGCCGCCTGTGGTGAGGATCAGGATCTTGTCCGTGGTCTGCGCCGGGAAGGCGATCTTCAAGCCGTCGCCTTCCTTGAAAGTCAGCGTCGCCGTATCGGCGATATGGCCCTTCAGCGCGCGGATCCAGCCCTTTTCGGAAATGACGACGGTGATCGGTTCCTTCTCGATCATCGCCTGCTGGATCGCTTCCTCGTCGGTCTCGGGCGCGTCGGCAAACTGGGTGCGGCGGCGGCCGATCTCGGTCGCCTTGGCGAATTTCTTCTTCACTTCGCCGATTTCCCAGGCGACCGTCTGCCACTGCTTGTCGTCGGAGGAAAGCAGCGTCTCGATCTCGCCCTTTTCCTTGGTGAGTTCGTCGAATTCCTTGCGGATCTCGAACTCTTCCAGCTTGCGCAAGGCGCGCAACCGCATATTGAGGATCGCCTCGACCTGATTGTCGGTGAGATCCCAGCGCGCCATCATGACCGGCTTCGGCTCGTCCTCCTCGCGGATGATACGGATGACCTCATCGATGTTGAGGTAGGCGACCAGCAGGCCACTGAGGATTTCGAGGCGCCTGTCGATCGCCGCCAGGCGGAAGCGCGAGCGGCGCTGCAGAACTTCGCGGCGGTGGTCCAGCCACTCCTTCAACACCTCGTTCAGCGCCATGACCCGCGGGATGCGGCCCATGGAGAGCACGTTCATGTTGAGCGGGAAGCGGCTTTCGAGCTCCGTCAGCTTGAACATCGATTCCATCAGGATCGTCGGATCGACGCTGCGGGTCTTCGGCACCAGCACGACACGAATGTCTTCGGCCGATTCGTCGCGGATATCTTCCAGCAGCGGCAGCTTGCGGGCGATCAGCAGCTCGGCGATCTTCTCGATCAGCCGCGATTTCTGCACCTGGAAGGGAATTTCGGTGATGATGATCTGGTAACCGCCGCGGCCAAGATCTTCCGTCTGCCATTTCGCCCGCACGCGGAAACCGCCGCGGCCGGTGCGGTAGCTCTCGATGATGCTTTCGCGGTTGTCGATGATGATGCCGCCGGTGGGGAAATCCGGGCCGGGAATGAATTCGACGAGCTTTTCGACGGTCGCATCTGGATGTTTGATCAGATGCAGGGCGGCATCGCAAAGCTCGTGGGCATTGTGCGACGGGATCGAGGTCGCCATGCCGACGGCGATGCCGGAGGAGCCGTTGGCGAGCAGGTTCGGGAAGGCGCCGGGGAGGACGACCGGCTCGGAATTCGATTCGTCGTAAGTGTCGCGGAAATCGACGGCATCCTGATCGATGCCTTCGAGCAGCAGTTCGGAGACCGCCGTCATCTTCGATTCGGTGTAACGCATGGCGGCGGGGCTATCGCCGTCGATATTGCCGAAATTACCCTGGCCGTTGACCAGCGTGTAGCGCTGCGAGAAATCCTGGGCGAGACGGGCAAGCGCATCGTAAATCGACTGGTCGCCGTGCGGATGGTAGTTACCCATCACTTCGCCGACGATCTTGGCGCATTTTCTGAAGGCCGAGTTCGGCCTCAGCCCCATCTCGTTCATCGCATAAACGATGCGGCGATGGACAGGCTTCAGCCCGTCGCGCACGTCAGGCAGGGCGCGGTGCATGATGGTCGACAACGCATAGGCAAGGTAACGCTGCTCGAGCGCCGCCTTGAGGTCGACCGGCTGGATGTGATCGTCGTCTCCGCCTGAAGGCGGCAAAATCTCTTGTCCCATAGGTTCTGACTAGAGCCTTTCCTGAACAGATTGCAGCATTCTGCCGGAGCAGATTTTCGTCAGGGCAGAGGCGATTGGCGAAGGGCATACCTCTTGGTACGTCCGAGCCGATCGCCTCTGATCCTGGCGCAAAGATGCCCGGCCCTTCGGGTTGGCTGAAACGGGCCGGCTGATCGACCGGCCGGCTTGGCCGTAGAGCTTGGCTACGACGCGCGCCGGCCGGTCGACCATCCGACTCCGTTTGAGCCAACAGAATTGCTTCAATCTGACCAGGAAAGGCTCTAACTCAGAAGAGGCCGGCGGGCAAGGAATCGGGGCCATTGCAGCTGTGGATGAAGTCTTCGGACCGACATCAAAGGATGAGACAAACGCTCCGCCGCAATTTGGACTTCGTTTGCCGTTCCTCTCAACAAAAATTTAGCGGTCGGCAAATATAAAGCAGGCCTAATCCGTAGTAGCGTCACTGCAGATTTCCAACCGCCACCACGCCACCAGAGGAATCACCCCATGAACTTTTACCGGACAACGCGGCTGATGCTGTCGAGCGCAGCCTTTCTCTCGCTCGCCGGCTCGGCTTTCGCTCTCGACGGCGCCGATCTGCTGAAGAAGCTCAATGCCGCCTATGCCGCACAAGGCGGAACGATTTCGGCTGACAGCGTCGATATCGACGGCACGACTGCGACGCTGAAGAATGTCAGCGTCAAATCGGCCGGCGGCGAAAGCCTGGCCGTCGGCGAAGTCACCCTTTCCGGCGTCGAAGAAGACGAGGATGGCGGCTATTACATCGAAGAGGCCGCCTTCCCTGATATCAACACCACGAAAGACGGCGTCACGGTCACGGCGCAGGAGCTGACGCTCGGCGGCATCTCGATCCCGGCAACGCCGGGCGGCGACACGCTCGATACCATGATGCTCTACGAAACTGCCCATACCGGCCCGCTGAAGGTGGTCAAGGATGGGGCGGAATTGTTCTCGGTGCTTGAAAGCGACGTCAACCTGACGCTGCGCGAAGACGAATCCGGCTTCGATTTCGACGGCGCCTTCAAAAGCATGAAGGCCGATCTCAGCAAGTCTGAGGATCCGCAGAGCAAGGACGCGATCGAGAAGCTGGCCCTGCAGCACATCCAGGGCGACATCACCATGAAGGGCGCCTGGGAACTGGCTCCCGGCACGATCGATATTTCGGAATTCGCCTTTGACTTCACCAACATCGGCAAGCTGAACCTTGGCTTCAAGATCTCGGGCTACACGATGCCCTTCGTGAAGTCGCTGCAGGATGCGATGAAGCAATCCGAAGCCAACCCGAACAAGGAAGAATCGCAGCAGGCGCTCGGTCTTGCCATGCTTGGCCTGATGCAGCAGCTGTCCTTCGAGGCCGCGCAGGTGCGCTTCGAAGATGCCTCGATCACCAAGCGCGCGCTCGATTATGCCGGTTCGCAGCAGAACATGTCGGGCAAGCAGATGGCGGATTCGCTGAAGGCGATGACGCCGATCATGCTGGCGCAGCTCAATATCCCGGAACTGCAAAACGCCGTTTCGGCTGCCGTCAACACCTTCCTCGACGATCCGAAAAGCCTGACCGTCAAGGCCGCTCCTGAAAAGCCGGTTCCGTTCCCGACGATCGTGGGTGCTGCCATGGGCGCTCCGAACACCCTGCCGCAAGTGCTTGGCGTCAAGGTTACCGCCAACGACTGATTGCTTCGATCTCGCGACGAAAAGGCCCGGCAGTTCGGTACTGCCGGGCCTTTTCGTTTTCAGGCGCGGTGGCGGCCGACCTCGGCGATGGCGAGGACTGCGATATCAAGCAATTCCTCCAGCGATGCGCCGTCCCTCGCCTGCACCGACATGCCCTGGATGATGGCGCCGAGGAACCGTGCCAGCGCGCGGGGGTTCGTCTCTGGCTTCATGTCGCCCTCGCGGATGCCACGCTCGATCCTCGCCGTGAAAGCGTCCAGCGACCGACGGCGCATCGCTGCGACATGGTCGGCGATCACGGCGTTCTCGCTGGCGCAGTTCAGCACGGCCGTCGAGATCATGCAGCCTTTCGGATGCTCCGGTGCCGAGAAAATTGCAGCCGAGCCCCGCAATATGCGCTCGAAGGCGGAGACGGTGTCGATCGGCTCGCCGAGCGCGGAAAACGTATTGGAGCCCAGCCCTCGGTATTGCTCCAGCGCGGCGCGGTAAAGATCGGCCTTCGAGTTGAAGGCGGCATAGAGGCTTTGCGGCGTGATGCCCATGGCGGCGGTGAGATCGGCGATCGAGGCGCCCTCATATCCATGCGCCCAGAAGGTCTCGCGCGCCGCCGACAGCACGGTCTCGCGGTCGAAGGCCGGCGGACGGCCGCGGCGGCGGGCGGTAGAATTTTCCACGTCTCGTCTATTTTTCACAATGATCACTCTAGAAATTCGAAACGACCTTCTATATTCAGGAACGGTCATTGTGATTATAGAAGGTTTAATCTGATGAGTCTTCCCCTTGAAATGGCAGACGCCGACAGGAATTCATCGCTGACAGCAGCGGTCGATGCGGCCATCACAAGCGCGCTCGACGACAAACGGCTTGTGGGAACGGTGGTGTTCGTCGCCCGCGACGGAGAGATCGTCCATCGCCGTGCCGCCGGTCTTGCCGACCGCGAGAACGGTCTGGCAATGCACGAGAACACTATCTTCCGGCTTGCCTCCATCACCAAGCCGATCGTCACCATCACCGCGATGCGGCTCGTCGAGCAGGGAAGAATCGGGCTCGACGACCCGGTGACGAGATGGCTGCCGGACTTCCGGCCGAGGCTGCCTGACGGCGGCGAAGCAACCATTCGCATCCGCCACCTGCTGACCCATACGTCCGGCCTCAGCTACAGCTTCTTCGAAGAGGACGATGCCTATGCCCGCGCCGGCGTTTCCGACGGCCTCGCTGAACCCGGACTGCCGCTGGCCGAGAACCTGCGGCGGATCGCCAGCGCACCGCTGCGCTTCGCGCCGGGCAGCGACTGGCAATATTCCGTCGCCATGGATGTTCTGGGCGGCGTCATCGAGGTGGAAACCGGCGTGCCGCTGGGCGAGGCCATCGCTGATCTGGTGACGAACCCACTCGGACTTGCCGATACCGCGTTTTCGGTTCGCGACCGCAGCCGGCTGGCAGCGGCCTATATGGACGCTTCACCGGAACCGGCGCTGATGGGCGAGACTGCGGTGGTGATGTCGCTGATGGGTCCGATCCGCTTCGTGCCGAACCGCATCTTCGACCCCGCCTCCTATCATTCCGGCGGCGCCGGCATGGCGGGAACGGCGGGTGATATCCTGGCCATACTCGAAACCATCCGTAGGGGTGGCGCACCACTGCTCTCGACCGAAAGCGTAAGGATGATGATGACTGACCAGGCGGCCGGCCACCGCCAGCAGCACGAGCCCGGCTCCGGCTTTGGCTTCGGCTGGTCAGTCATCACCAATCCGGCCGAGGCAGGCGTCCCCTTCCCCAAGGGCACGCTGAAGTGGGGCGGCGTCTACGGCCATAGCTGGTTCATCGACCCGGTCAACGGGTTGACCGTCGTTGCACTGACCAACACGACGCTGGAGGGCATGTGGGGCAAGTTCACAGTCGATCTTCGCGAGTCGATCTACTCGGCATTGTGAGCGACCGGACCAACAGAAAAGCCCGGCGATTTGCCGGGCTTTTGCATTTGGGATCAGACGATCTCAGTCTTTCTTGACCGGCGGGATCGGCCGGATCGAGAGTTCGCGCAGCTGCGTCGGCGCTGCCGGGCTCGGCGCACCCATCAGCAGGTCCTGGGCCTGCTGGTTCATCGGGAACAGCGAGATTTCGCGCAGGTTCTTCGCGCCGACGAGCAGCATGACGATACGGTCGATGCCGAAGGCGGCGCCACCATGCGGGGGCGCGCCGTACTGGAAGGCGCGGTAGAGGCCGCCGAAACGGTCTTCGACATCCTGCTGGCTGAGGCCGACCTTCTCGAAGGCGGCGACCATGGTTTCCGGCGACTGGTTGCGGATCGAGCCCGAGGCGATTTCGAAGCCGTTGCAAACGGCGTCATACTGGAACGCCTTGATGGTCAGCGGATCCTGGTTCTGAAGCGCATCGAGGCCGCCCTGCGGCATCGAGAACGGGTTGTGGGCGAAATCGACCTTCTTTTCTTCCTCGCTCCATTCGAAGAACGGGAAGTCGACGATCCAGCAGAGTTCGAAACGGTCGCGATCGACAAGGTTCAGCTCTTCGCCGGCCTTGGTGCGGGCTTCACCGGCAAACTTGTAGAACTTCGCCGGATCGCCGGCAACGAAGAAGCAGGCGTCACCGTCATCGAGGCCGAGCTGGGTACGGATCGCGTCGGTGCGCTCCTCGCCGATGTTCTTTGCAAGCGGGCCGGCGCCCTCGAGCTTGTCACCTTCCTTGCGCCAGAAGATGTAGCCGAGGCCAGGCTGACCGGTCGACTGCGCCCAGGCATTCATGCGATCGCAGAACGCTCTTGAACCGCCGGTCTTGGCCGGAATAGCCCAGATCTCGACCTTCGGGTTGGAGGCGATCATGCCCGCGAAAACCTTGAAGCCCGAGCCGGCAAAATGCTCGGTCACGGCCTGCATGACGATCGGGTTGCGCAGATCGGGCTTGTCGGAGCCATATTTGCGGATCGCCTCATCATAGGGGATGCGCGGCCATTCCTTGGTGACCGGCTTGCCTTCGGCGAATTCCTCGAAGATCGAGGTCATCAGCGGGCCCATCGTGTTCCAGACGTCTTCCTGGGTGACGAAGCTCATTTCGAGGTCGAGCTGGTAGAATTCGCCCGGCAGGCGGTCGGCGCGCGGGTCTTCGTCGCGGAAGCACGGCGCGATCTGGAAATAGCGGTCAAAACCCGCCACCATCAGCAGCTGCTTGTACTGCTGTGGCGCCTGCGGCAGCGCGTAGAAGGTGCCGGGATGGATGCGCGACGGCACGAGGAAGTCGCGCGCGCCTTCCGGCGAGGAGGCCGTCAGGATCGGCGTCGTATATTCGGTGAAGCCGACATTGCCCATTTCGCGGCGCATGGCCGAGATGACCTGGGTGCGCTTGACGATGTTCCGGTGCAGCGTTTCGCGGCGAAGATCGAGGAAACGATACTTCAGGCGGACGTCTTCGGGATAGTCCGGTTCGCCGAAGACCGGCAGCGGCAATTCCTTGGCGGCGGAGAGGACTTCGATCTCCTGTGCGTAGAGCTCGATCTCGCCAGTCGCCATGGTCTTGTTGACGGTATCTTCGGTGCGCGCCTTGACGAGGCCGTCGATGCGGATGACCCATTCACCGCGCACGGTTTCCGCCATCTTGAAGGCCGGGCTATCGGGATCGGCAACGACCTGGGTGATGCCGTAGTGGTCGCGAAGATCGATGAACAGCACGCCGCCATGATCTCTGACACGATGGACCCAGCCGGAGATACGGACGGTCGAGCCGACATCCGACTTGCGGAGGGCGGCGCATGTGTGGCTGCGATAGCGATGCATGATCTCAAATCCTGGCATGTGGCTTAAGACGGCAGCAAGGGTTCCAAGACCCTCAAGCGCCGACAAGAAAATCGGGCGGAAAAGCGCATGGACGCTCCGATTTGTCAAGGCTTGGCGCGCGCGGCCGAGCGTTTGACACGCGTTTGTGGCGAGGCTGCGACCGGTATGCTGCGGCAGTTTGGCTACGCTTCCTGTATTGATGAAGATGCTGGTCAACTTTAAAAGGATCGGCATTTCTCACCGTGGAGCATCCGCATGCCTCTCCTTAACCGACGCAACCTCTTGAAGGCATCCGCTGTGGCGGGTGCCTATGGCGTCGGCATCGGCATTGCCGGTAAATTCGGATTTGCCGCGGCGGCTCCCGAACCGCAGCTGCTGACGGCGGTGAAGACCGAAGCCATGCTGACCGAGGCGGGACCGACCAAGGATATCATGAGCTGGGGCCATGACGGCATGCCGCCGATTCTCAGGATGAGGAAGGGGCGACCCTATGCGGCGCGGCTGAAAAACGGTCTCGACGAGCCGACGACGATCCACTGGCACGGGCTTCGCATCGACAACCGCATGGACGGCGTGCCGTTCATGACGCAGCCCTACGTCTATACCGGCGACAGCTTCGACTATTCCTTCACGCCGCCCGATGCCGGCACATTCTGGTATCATCCGCATTGCAACACGCTGACGCAGATGGGGCACGGCATGACCGGCGTCATCGTCGTCGAAGATCCGGCCGATCCGGAATTCGATGCGGAGGTGGTGCTGAACCTGCGCGACTGGCGGCTCGGCGGCAACGGACAATTCATTGCCCCTTTCCGGCCGCGCGACGCTGCCAAGACCGGCACCTACGGCACGGTGCGGACCGCCAACTGGCATCAGGAGCCGCGATATGACGCGCCGGCCGGCGGGCTAGTTCGGCTACGCATTGCGGTCACCGACGTGACGCGGATCTTCTCGCTGAAGATGGAAGGCGCCGAGGCCACCGTGATTGCGATCGACGGCAATCCGGTGCCGAAGCGTTTTTCCCTCGACCTCCTGCAGATCGGACCGGGTCAACGGCTCGATCTTGCCGTGCGAATGCCAGATGATGAAGGCGCGGTCGCGACGCTCGAGGATATCCGCGGCACGGCGCCGAAGACGATCGCCAGCCTGCGCGCGGTCGGGTCATCGTTGAAGCGCGCCATCGGCGATCTCGGACCGCTTGTCGACAATCCCGTCCAGAAGGCCGATCTTTCCGTCGCCGAGCAGATACCCCTAGTGCTGAGCGCAACTGCCGAGAATGCCGCCGTCGAAAGCATCTGCGGCACGCTCGGTTACAGTTTCTGGGCCATCAACAAGGTGCCGTGGCCAGGCGACACGCCCGATCCGACGGCGCCGCTTGCGGAATTGAAGCTCGGCAAGAGCTATGTCTTCAATCTGGAGAATACCACGCCGCATACGCATCCGATCCATCTGCACGGGATGAGCTTCACGGTGATCTCCTCCTCGACGCGGGAGGTGATGCCGCTGGTATCCGACACCTATCTCATTCAGCCGGACGAGAAGGTGCAGCTTGCCTTCGTCGCCGATAATCCCGGTGACTGGCTGCTGCATTGCCATATCATCGAGCACCAGAAGACGGGCATGACGAGTTATCTCAGGGTCAGCTGAGGATTCCTGCACTTTCACCGCGATTGCCGCCATGCATCGCGCCGTGCCTCAGTTTGGACGTGATTCTTAGCCAGCAATGCTCGAAGCGTATGCTGTTGTATTGACATATCGAACCGAAAGGAGAAGGAAGGTTTAACCGACCTTTTCCTTGCGAATGAATTGATATGATCGAAACCACCGCCGATTTGGCGGCCGCCTGCAAAGAGCTGGCCAAGTCCGACTTCATCACCATCGACACCGAATTTCTGCGCGAAACGACCTTCTGGCCGGAGCTCTGCCTGATCCAGATGGCAAGCCCGACGACGGAGGTTCTCGTCGATCCGCTAGCCAAGGGCATCGATCTCGCCCCCTTCTTCGAGCTGATGGCCGATACGAAGGTGCTGAAGGTCTTTCATGCGGCGCGCCAGGACATCGAAATCATCTTCAATCGCGGCAATCTCATTCCGCATCCGATCTTCGACACGCAGGTCGCCGCAATGGTCTGCGGCTTCGGCGACAGCGTCTCCTATGACCAGTTGGTCAGCCGCATCAAGAACGTCCATATCGACAAGTCGTCGCGCTTCACCGACTGGAGCCGCCGGCCGCTCTCGGACAAACAGCTGGATTATGCGCTGGCCGACGTCACCCACCTGCGCGACGTCTACCTGTCGCTGAAGGCGGAACTCGAACGCGAAGGCCGCACCTCCTGGCTCTCCGAGGAAATGGACGTTCTCGAGTCGCGCGAAACCTACGACATGCATCCAGACGATGCGTGGCAGCGGCTGAAGATGCGCCTGCGCAAGCCGCAGGAGCTGGCGATCCTGAAATATGTCGCCGCCTGGCGCGAACGCGAGGCACGCGCCCGCAACGTGCCGCGTTCGCGGGTGCTGAAGGATGATGCGATCTACGAGATCGCCCAGCAGCAGCCCAAGGATACCGAGGCGCTCGGCCGTCTGCGCACCATTCCGAAGGGTTGGGAGCGCTCAACTTCCGGCGCCGCGGTTATCGAGGCCGTCAACACCGCTCTTGCTCTTCCGAAGGCCGATATGCCGCATGTGCCACGCCAGGCGCAGGCGCCCGAAGGGGCCGCTGCTGCCGTTGAATTGTTGAAGGTTCTGCTGAAGCTGATTTCGGAAAAACACGGCGTGGCGCCGAAGGTGATCGCCAATAGCGAAGATCTCGACAGGATCGCCGCCGAGGGCGAGAAGGCCGAAGTCGCTGCCCTGCACGGCTGGCGGCGCGATCTTTTCGGCGAGCCGGCACTGCAACTGATCCAGGGCGCGATCGCTCTGCGCTTCGTCGACCGGAAGGTCGAAACCGTCAGCCTCTGAGATCCCTATTCGAATTCGCTTGACGGTTTTTTCCGGCCTGAAACAATGGCGGGAAGAAACATCACGGCGCAGAGGCGGCATGCGGGAAATATCTCCGACACAGAATTGGATCCTGATCACGATCGTCCTTGCGGCCAGCGGCGTCATCTATGATCTGATGTTCTATTCCAATCAGACGCCGATCGTCGGGGCGATCTTCGCGCTCTTCATCGGCATGCCGATCCTCGCCTTCGAGCGCAAGGTGCTGTTTCGAGCACTCTACAGGC
Organism: Rhizobium sp. PEPV16; assembly: GCF_008919455.1. NCBI lineage: Bacteria > Pseudomonadati > Pseudomonadota > Alphaproteobacteria > Hyphomicrobiales > Rhizobiaceae > Rhizobium > Rhizobium sp. PEPV16. Next base: position 26,045 of record NZ_VSZV01000316.1, on the reverse strand, counting down.
GCATCCAGAAGCTGCCGACTTTCGCCTTCATCATCACTGAGCTGCTGATCTACGAAATCCTGATGAGCATCGGCTTTGCCTGCGCCGGCCTGCTGCTTTGGTGGCTCGGCATGGTGAAGCCGGTGTCGCTCCTCGACCTCGTCATCATGCCGTTCGAGGTCTTCCTCTATGCGCTTGCGGTCTGCACGATGCTGATCTTCGTCTTGCGCGTGCGGGAACTGCTTGGTCGTGAAGTTTTCCTCAGCATGCTCATCAGCCGCTACCGCAATCCGGTCAGGGAAGAGCGCGTCTTCCTGTTCATCGACCTCGTCGATTCGACGGCTTTTGCCGAAAAGCACGGCGACCTCAGGGCGCAAGAACTGCTGAGCTCGCTGTTTGCGACCTTCGCCGAGCCCGTCAGGCGTCACAAGGGCATGATCAACGACTATGTCGGCGATGCTGCGATCATCACCTGGCCACTTGCCCGCGGCGTCAAGGATGCGCGTTGCGTGCGCTGCATCTTCGATATTCTCGCCGATATCGACGCCAATGCCGCCGGCTGGCGAAAGAATTACGGGCAGGTGCCGAAGCTCCGCGCCGCCCTCCACGGCGGCGAGATCATCACCGCCGAAATCGGCGTCGACCATCACAAGATCAGCTATTTCGGCGATACGGTGAACACCACCGCCCGGCTGGAGACGCTCTGCCGCAGTCTGAACCGATCGGTGCTGATCTCCAGCGAGCTTGCCAGGCGCATGAAATTTCCCGACGACATATCCTGCGAGGATCTCGGCACCCATGCCGTCAAGGGGCGCGGCCAGGCACTGGGCGTCATGGCACTTTCCTCGCGCGCGGTCACCGTCCTGAACACGCCGGCGGTCATTCTGCACGGCTGAGCACCGTCTGACCTTCACGTCACCAAAGCTTCATCCAGCCGTCAATTCGCTGACATTAAAGCCCTGTTAAGCGGAAGGCCTTTGCAATCCGCTCCACGGGGATATTATGAAGAACGTCCTTTTTGCTTCCGTATCGCTTTTTATCCTGGTCGCGGGCTCTGCTTCGGCCGACCAGCAGCAGTTCCCAGCCAAGCTCGCCGGCCAGGCGATCCTGCCTGCCAACACCATGGTTCCGGCACCGGCCGACGCCCCCGAATTCCTCAAGCATTCCGGCAAGTTTACGACGCCGGACCGCAAGCGCACCGAAGCGCTCGGCACCGTTCCCGGCAAGGACGGCGCCCGCATCACCGATCTGAAGCTTCCTTTCGACGGCCAGCCGATCCAGGGTTTCTCCGGCGTCAAGACGATGCCCGACGGCACCTTCTGGACGCTCTCCGACAACGGTTTCGGCTCGAAGTCTAACTCGTCGGACTCCATGCTCTTCCTGCACCAGATGAAGTTCGACTGGGCCGGCAACAAGGCTGAAGTCGTCAAGAACCTCTTCCTCTCCGACCCCAACAAGATCGCCCCGTTCCCGATCGTGCTTGAAGGCACCGACACGCGTTATCTCACCGGCGCCGACTTCGATATCGAATCGATCCAGCCGGTTGCCGACGGCTTCTGGATCGGCGACGAATTCGGTCCCTACATCCTGAAGTTCGACACGTCAGGCCGCCTCACCGACGTCATCCCGACGACGCTCGACGGTAAACCGGTGCTTTCGCCCGACAATCCGCTTCTCTCGGTTCCGGCCAACCCGGCTGCGAAGATGCCGGTCTTCAATCTGAAGCGCTCCGGCGGCTTCGAAGGCCTCGCCATGTCGAAGGACGGCGCCAAGCTCTACGGCCTGCTCGAGGGCGCCATCTACAAGGATGACGGCACGGTGGAAACGGTCGACGGCCACACCGCCATCCGCGTCATCGAATTCGATGTCGCTTCGAAGAAGTGGACCGGCCGCAGCTGGCTCTATCCGTTCGAGGACAAGGGCGTGTCGATCGGCGACTTCAACATGCTCGACGACACGACCGCTCTCGTCATCGAGCGCGACAACGGCGCTGGCACGACGGACAAGGCCTGCGCCGACCCGAAACAGCCGAAGCCGGATTGCTTCGAAGCTCCGGCCGTGCTGAAGCGCGTCTACAAGATCGAGTTCAACGATGCCAATGTCGGCAAGGCTGTCCGCAAGATCGGCTATATCGACCTCATGAACATCCAGGACCCCGACAACAAGAAGAAGGCCGGCAGCAAGGACGGCGTCTACGACATGCCGTTCGTGACGATCGAAAACGTCGACCGCGTCGACGCCACGCACATCATCATCGGCAACGACAACAACCTGCCCTTCTCGGCCGGCCGCGCCGTCGACAAGGCCGACAATAACGAGTTCAGCCTGCTCGAAGTCGGCGAGTTCCTGAACGCGAAGTAGTTTGGGGTTCTGCTACGGAATACGGAGGGCGGCGCGAAGGTGCCGCCTTTTGTTTTGTGGTGATTCGAGATTTGGCGTTGTGCCGCAAATCAGACCTACTCGAACCGAAACGCCAACCGTTTGTTCGTCAGCCTCGACAGCTGCTGCAGGCGGCCGTCCAGGCGTTCGCCGGCGAAGTCGCGATATTCGGGAGGCACGACGAATTCGAGGTCGAGGTCCGGGCTCGAGGATTTGCGGAAGGTCAGGTTTTTGACGATGCCGGGCATCGAGGCCGAGAACAGGTAGACGACGCGCAGCATGCCGCCGAGCAGCTTGGCGCGCTCGATGAGCTGCGGCGTGGCGATCTGCGCCAGCGGGCCGGTGGCGCCGTCGTCATGCAGGCCTTCGAAACGGTAATAGTTGGAAAGCGCGATGAAAGCGCGGCCGGGATGACTGATGCCGACGAAGGAAGAGTGGGCGATGACGTTCAGCGCCTGCAGGCCGCGATAGTCAGGATGGGCGCGCCAGCTGATATCGGCCAGCAGACAGGCGGCCTGACGGTAGCGGCTTTCCTCGTCGGTTTCCTGGATGCCGAAAAGGGGCATCATGCGGCCGGTCCATTCCGCCAGCTCGCGGGCATGCTCCGGCGAACGGGCACGCAGGATCGCCAGTTCGCCGGCCGCGGCAAGCAGCGGATCCAGGCGGCGTTCGGACTCCGACAACAGCGAATAAAGATATCCCTCGCGCACACCCTGCGCCGAGAAGGAAATCACCGACGGCTTCATCGCGCTCAGCACTTCCTTCATGGCGATGGCGCCGAAGGGCAGCAGCGAACGACGGTGCTTGGAAACAACCTGCAGCGCCGGCTCCCTGGAATCGCGCGCGGTCAGCTGTTCGAGGAACAGCATCATCGCTTCGAAAGACACCTCATAACCCTGCATCATATGCAGCGGATAATGGGTGATTTCCATGTGCAGCTTGGCGATGTTTCGCCAGGTGCCGCCGACGGCGTAGAAGGTGCGGCCCTCGCCTTTCGACAACAGCTTTGCCGTCTTCAACTGCTTGCGGGCAAAGGTCTGGGCCTTGGAGAGCGAACCGCCGGCATATTCCGACAGGCGCAGGCCGCCGAGCGGCAGCGTGATGCCCTTGCCGAACTCCTTACCCTTGATATCGATCAGTTCCAGCGAGCCGCCGCCGAGATCGCCGGCAATGCCGTCAGGATTGTAGAAACCGCTGATGATGCCGAGCGAAGCGAATTTTGCCTCCTCCTCGCCCGAGAGGACGCGGACCTTGCGGTTAAGGATGGTTTCTGCCTGGTGGATGAAATCGGGACCGTTGCTTGCCTCGCGCGCGGCCGCCGTCGCCAGCACATACATGGTGGCAGCGCGCGCTTGGTCGGACAGGGCTTTGAAACGGTGCAGCGCCGCCAGAGCCCGACCGACGCTGTCTTCATCCATCTTGCCGGTAAGGGCGACGCCCTTGCCGAGGCCGCAGAGGACCTTTTCATTGAAGAGGACGGTCGGCGAACGGGACATGCCTTCGTAGACGACAAGACGAATGGAATTCGATCCAATATCGACGACGGAGACCGGGGCGATCCCCGGAAGGCGCCCCTGGGCTTCAGATTCAACCATTTAGGTCCAGTATTACTTGTTGTTGCGGCCTTCGAGCAGGCCGGCGATCAGCTTCGGCGCACTGGACTTCAGAGCTTCACCACGGCCCGACAGGCTCGGATTGGTCATGAAATACTGCTGCGCATTGAACGGTTCTTCGCCCCTGCGCACTTCCATGCGACGCGACGTACCGTCGGGCAATATCTCGTAGCTTTGTTGATTGTCAATCACGTTGCCAAGCATAATCTGTGACAAGACCTGCTCGTGAACGGTGGGATTCGTCAGCGGAACCATCGTTTCGACGCGGCGATCGAGGTTTCTCGGCATCATGTCGGCCGAGCCGATGTAAACCAGCGCCTTGTCGGACGGCAGGCCGTGGCCGTTGCCGAAGCAGAAGATGCGGCTGTGCTCGAGGAAGCGGCCGACGATCGACTTGACGCGGATCTTTTCCGAAAGACCGGGCACCTGCGGACGCAGGCAGCAGATGCCGCGCACGACAAGATCGATCTCGACGCCGGCATGGCTGGCGCGATAGAGCGCGTCGATGATGTCGGGATCGACAAGCGAATTCATCTTCATCCAGATCGCCGCCGGCGCGCCGTTCCTGGCGTGCTGGACCTCTTCCTCGATGTGACGCAGGATGCGCGAGCGCATCGTATAGGGCGAGATCGCGAGTTGCATGCCCTGTTCGGGCTCGCCGTAGCCGGTGATGAAGTTGAAGATGTTCGCCATGTCGTGGGCGATGACGGGATTGCAGGTGAAGTAAGAAAGATCGGTGTAGATCTTTGCGGTGATCGGGTGATAGTTGCCGGTGCCGAGATGGCAATAGGTGCGCAGCTTGCCATCCTCGCGACGGACAACCAGCGACATCTTGGCGTGGGTCTTGAGCTCGATGAAGCCGAAGACGACCTGGACACCGGCGCGCTCGAGGTCGCGCGCCCAGCGGATGTTTGCCTCTTCGTCGAAGCGGGCCTTGAGCTCGACCAGCGCCGTCACCGACTTGCCGGCTTCGGCGGCATCGATCAGCGCGCGAACGATCGGGCTGTCGTTGGAGGTGCGGTAAAGCGTCTGCTTTATCGCCAGGACGTCAGGATCGCGCGCAGCCTGGAGAAGAAACTGGACCACCACGTCGAAAGATTCGTAGGGGTGATGGACGACCATGTCCTTTTCGCGGATGGCGGCGAAGCAGTCGCCGGCGTGCTCGCGGACGCGCTCGGGAAATCGCGCATTGTAGGGGGCAAAACGCAGGTCGTCGCGCGGCGCCTTGGTGATTTCCGATAGCGTGTTCAGCGCCAGAAGACCCGGCAGAACGGCGACGCGGTTATCGGGGATGCTCAGCGCCTGGACGACGAACTGACGCAGCGAGGCCGGCATTTCCGAGTCGGTCTCGATGCGGATGACCTTGCCGCGGCGGCGACGCTTCAGCGCCGTTTCGAAAAAGCGGACGAGATCCTCGGCCTCTTCCTCGACTTCGATATCGCTGTCGCGGATGACGCGGAACGTACCGGAGCCCTGCACCTCGTAACCCGGGTAGAGCCGATGGATGAAGATGTTGGCGACATCTTCCAGCGTGATGTAGCGGATTGTGTTTCCATCATCCGGCAGGCGGACGAAGCGGTCGAGCGCCACCGGCAGGCGCAGCAGCGCCGTCATCGGCTCGCGGCCGTTCTTGCTGACGAGCTGCAGACCGATCGAAAAGCCGAGATTCGGAATGAAGGGGAACGGGTGGGCGGGATCGATCGACAGCGGCGTCAGCACCGGGAAGATCGCCTGTTCGAATTCGGCGGCCAGCCACTGGCGGTCGCCCTCGCTCAGGGCGCCGGGGCGCACGATCAGGATGTCTTCCTTGGCGAGATATTGTTGCAGCACGGCGAGCGAGGCCTGCTGCTCCATCTGCAGATGGTCGATCTCGTGCAGGATCGAATCGAGCTGCTCGGCCGGCGTCTTGCCGTCCGGGCTGCGGATGGCGATGTTCTGGCGTACCTGGCCTTCGAGGCCGGCGACACGCACCATGAAGAACTCGTCGAGGTTAGCGGCCGAGATCGACAGGAAGCGGACACGCTCGAGCAGCGGATGCTCGGTATTCAAAGTTTCTTCCAGGACACGGCGGTTGAACTGCAGCCAGGAGAATTCTCGGTTGATGAAGCGCTCGGGGCTCTTGAGCAGCTCTTCCAGCGGGGGGGGGTTGTCGTTGATTTCCGGAGTGAGTTCCTGATGTTCTGCGACTGCGCTATCCATGGTCCGCTTACCCCGTTTTCAATCGCCAAAGGCAATTATATCAGTTTGACGACGGAACTGTGACAGTCAATCGGCCGGTTCCGAATTTCCCAATTCATTCAATACTTCGGCAGCAAGAGACCGGGTAATTTTCGTGCCCCGCGACAGGGCCAGCCGGTCAAGCCTTTCGACGATTGTCTGGGCCGCGTTCAGCGACCGCTCCATCCGGTTCACGATATAAAGCACGAGTTTGTCATCTATATAAAGCTGCCGGTCGGCGAAGAGCTTGACGATCACCTGCGACAACAGTGCCTCGTCGGGTTCGCCGATCTCGACGACGGTCGCCGCTTTCAGGCGCGAGCGCAAATCGGGCAGCGAAACCGGCCACGACATCGGCCAGAGACGGCTGGTGATCAACAGGCTGGTGCCGTTTTCGCGGACGCTGTTGATGACGTGAAAGAGCGCATTGTCGTCGAAGCCGAGGCGGTCGGCGTCCTCGAACAGCACCGGGCCGGCGGCAGCGGCAACCGCCGCGTCCGAGCCAGGCTCGGGGTGGATGTCGACGGCGCCGCTCAATTCCCGCCAGATGCGGGCGAGATGCGATTTTCCCGAGCCGACGGGGCCGGCGAGCACGACCACCGGCGATGGCCATGCCGGCCAGGCATCGACGATCGAAACGGCGGCGGCGAGCCGCTCCGAGATCAGGAGGTCGTCGCGCCCGCTTGCGGCATCGTGCGAGAAGACCAGCGGCAGCTGCTCTCCGGCCTTGCGCTTCGGATCAGCGTTTTTCACGTCATTCATTGGGAACTGATTTCGTCTTCCGGGCACTGCCACTCGGCGACCCGCCAAAATAAAGATCACTCTGAAGGTAGCGTGAAAGTGCGAAACGAACAAGGACGCCGACGGCCGCGGCCGCCGGCACGGCGACCAGAAGCCCGACGAAACCGAAGAGCGCGCCGAAGGCAAAGAGCGCAAACATCAGCCAGACCGGATGCAGGCCAACGCTGGAGCCGACGAGCTTCGGCTGCAGAATGTTGCCTTCGAGGAACTGACCGCTGAAGAAAACGACGAGCACCAGGCCGATCCACGGATAATCCGGCCAGAACTGCACAAGCGCGACGCCGACCGCCAGCACGAGACCAACCATCGAGCCGACATAGGGAATGAAGCTGATCATGCCGGCGAAGAGGCCGATCAGCAGGCCGAAATTCAGCCCCACGAGAGAGAGGCCGACGGCATAATAAATGCCGAGGATGAGGCAGAGCGAGCCCTGGCCGCGGATGAAACCGGCGATTGCCTGGTCGATCTCCTTGGCGATCTGGCGGACATCGCTGACATAATCGCGCGGGATCCACTGATCGACCTTGGCAACCATGCGGTCCCAATCAAGCAGGATGTAAAAGGCAACGACGGGGGTGACGACGAGCAGCGATATGACGTCGACGATCGCCTTGCCTGAATTCCAGATCTGCGCAAAGAGCCCGGTGAGGAAGCCCATGCCCTCCGACAGGATGCCCGAGAGATTGTCCTTGATCGTGCCCACTTGGTTCTCAACCCAGTCCGGCAGCAGCGAATTCTGCGCCTGCGCGATGAACTGCTGTAATTGGCTGATATAACCCGGCAGACGTTGAGCGAAGTCGTTGAACTGGCTGATCAGCACCGGAATGAGGATCATCAGCGCCAGCGCGAAGACGATCACGAAAGCGACGAGAATGCCGATAGTCGCCATCATGCGGCTCAGTCCCAGCCGCTGCAGCCTGTCTGCCACCGGATCGAGGAAATAGGCGATCGCCATGCCGGCGACGAAGGGCAGCAGGATCGAGCTGAAGACGTAGAGAAAGACGATGAAGAAGACGAGAACCACCAGCCAGAAGAAAATCTGACGTTTGAGACTGTTGCCGCTGACTTGCTGTGGCATTGCTTCCCCGCTGATCGCTCGCCGCCGTCTGACGCCGCATCCGATCCGAAGCGGCCATTGAGCACATAGGATGCAGGCGCAAAGATGGTCAACCCTGTCGCGCAGAATCCCGGAAAGGCCGGAAGAAGACGCGGGAAATTGGGGGCTTTCGCCATGCAGCGCTTGCATAAAAGCCCCTGTCATGCAATTGCGACCGGCAGATGACGCGGCACGTTTGCCGCCTGAAATAGCCATCGGAGACCAGCATGAGCCAGTCTGGGAAAAACGGCCTGACATATAGCGATGCGGGCGTCGACATCGATGCCGGCAACCTCCTCGTCGAGAAGATCAAGCCGGCGGTGCGCTCGACCCGCCGTCCCGGCGCCGACGGCGAGATCGGCGGCTTCGGCGGGCTTTTCGATCTCAAGGCGGCAGGCTTTACCGATCCGGTTCTCGTCGCTGCCAATGACGGCGTCGGCACCAAGCTGAAGATTGCGATCGACGCCGACTATCACGACACCGTCGGCATCGACCTCGTCGCAATGTGCGTCAACGATCTCGTGGTACAGGGCGCCGAGCCGCTGTTCTTCCTCGATTATTTCGCGACCGGCAAGCTCGACCCCGACCAGGGCGCGGCCATCGTTGGCGGCATTGCCGCCGGCTGCCGTGAGGCCGGCTGCGCGCTGATCGGCGGCGAGACGGCCGAAATGCCCGGCATGTATTCCTCTGGCGACTACGACCTCGCGGGTTTTGCCGTCGGTGCTGCCGAACGCGGCAAGCTCCTGCCATCAGGCGATATTGCCGAGGGTGACGTGATCCTCGGCCTCGCCTCCTCCGGCGTCCATTCCAACGGTTTCTCGCTGGTGCGCAAGATCGTCGAATTGTCCGGCCTCGATTGGGATGCACCGGCGCCGTTTGCCGAAGACAAGAAGCTTGGCGAAGCCCTGCTCGAGCCGACGCGTATTTATGTGAGGCCGCTCCTGAAGGCGATCCGCGAAACCGGCGCCATCAAGGCGCTGGCGCACATCACCGGCGGCGGCTTCCCGGAAAATATTCCGCGCGTGCTGCCGAAGCATCTGGCGGCCGAGATCGATCTTGCCGCCGTCAAGGTGCCGCCGGTGTTTTCATGGCTCGCCAAGACGGGCGGCGTCGAATCCAAGGAAATGCTGCGCACCTTCAACTGCGGCGTCGGCATGATCGCCGTCGTCGCCGGTGAGAATGTTGCGGCGGTTTCCGCCGCACTCGAAGCCGAGGGCGAGACGGTTGTCACGCTCGGCCGCATGATCGCCCGCGACGAGGGTGCTGCCGGCACGGTCTACAAGGGTACGCTTGCCATATGAGCTCGCCGCGCAAACGCGCCGTCGTCTTCATATCAGGCAGCGGCTCCAACATGATGGCGCTGGTTGCGGCTGCAAAGGCCGCCGACTACCCGGCCGAGATCGTCGGGGTGATCTCCGACAAGACGGATGCCGGCGGGCTTGCCAAGGCCGCCGCCGAAGGCATTGCCACCTTCGCTTTTCCCCGCAAGGACTATGCCAGCAAGGATGCACATGAGGCGGCGATCTTTTCGGCGCTCGATGAGCTTTCACCCGACATTCTCTGCCTGGCGGGCTATATGCGGCTGCTGACGGCGACCTTCATCCAGCGTTATGAAGGCCGGATGCTCAACATCCACCCTTCCCTGCTGCCGCTGTTTCCCGGCCTGCATACGCATCAGCGTGCAATCGATGCCGGCATGCGGATCGCCGGCTGCACGGTGCATTTCGTCACCGAAGGCATGGATGAGGGGCCGGTGATCGGCCAGGCGGCCGTACCGGTTCTTTCCGGCGACACGGCCGAAAGCCTTGCTGCACGTGTGCTCACCGTGGAGCACCAGATCTATCCGCAAGCGCTACGGCTCTTTGCCGAGGGCCGTGTGACGATGGAAGCCGGCAGGGCCGTCGGTGAGGCCTCGACCGCTGTGCCCAAGGCTCAGCTGATTTCACTGATCGGCGATAGCGCTTAAGCCGCCAGCGCCCGCAATGGATGCAGCGTGCCGTCGCTGTAGACGAAGCGGCCGGCGCGGAAGGTGGCGCGGACGCGGTTGATATTGCCGGGTTCGACTGCCACCAGATCGGCGCGCTGGCCGATGGCGATCTCGCCGCGATCCAACAATCCGGCGGAACGGGCCGCATTGCCGGTCGCCATGGCAACGGCTGCCGGCAGGCCACCTTCCACCATATCGGCAAGCTTGAAGATGCCAGGCACGAAGGCGGCCGGATGATAATCGGCGGCGATGACGCTCAGCAGTCCGGCCCTTGCGGCATCCAGCGCGCTGAGATTACCCGACATCGACTGGCCGCGCAGCGCGTTCGGCGCGCCCATCAACGTCCAAAGGCCGCGACGGCGCGCCTCCTCCGCCGCAGGCGCGGTGACCGGAAACTCGCTGATGGTGACGCCGAGATCGTGCATCTCGGCGACTTTTTCGACGCTGTCATCGTCATGCGAGGCAAGCGACAGCTTGTGCTTCAGCGACAGCGCGACGATCTCCTTCAGCTTGGCCTCGATGTCGGGATTGCTGCGCATGGCGATGCGCTTGGCAACGATCTCCGCCGCCATTTCCTCGGAGATGGCGCGACGCTCGGAAATGCTGAGGATGTAGCTCTGCAAGTTGTTGTACTGGCCCTGGCCCGGCGTGTGATCGGTTAACGAGACCATGTCGATCTGATCGGCATTCAGCAGGCGCTCGAGTGCAGGGGCTGCACCGACATTGGTGATTTCGTAGCGGGCGTGGACACGGTGGTCGATCAGCAGATCGTCACGCAGGCGGTTGATGCCTTCGATTACCGCTGATGTCGTCTCCAGCGAGCGGACGTGGCCGTAGACGCTTTCGGTCGCAAAGGAGACGGCGGCAAACGCCGTCGTGACGCCGGCGGCAGCAAGTTTCTTGTCGAGTTCGTGGATGCCGAAATCGATCGGCATCGTCGCGTTCGGCCGCGGGGCGATCTCGCGCTCGATCATATCGCCGTGGAGATCAACAAAGCCCGGCATCAGCAGCCGCCCGCCGCCATCGATGGCAGCACCGTCGACCGGCCCCGGCCTGATCTCGGCGATGACCCCATCCTCAACACGCACGGAACCTTCGCTCACCACCTCGTTTGGGAGAACGAGGGTGAAATTGCCGAGCCACATGGGCTTTCTCCTGACCGCATCCGATGATTGACAAACCGCAGCGCATAGAGCGGCTTCGTGACAACCGCATGAAGAACTTCAAACTTCTTACTCTTTCCGTGCTTGCTTTGCCATACTTGACCAATCAGTTGACCAAGTTTTGACATGACATTACATTAGAGACAAAGTGGATGGTGGTGATGACTATCAAAGTGAAAGTGGCAGAGGCAAAAACGCATCTCTCGGAGCTTCTGACAAAGGTGGAAGCAGGCGAGGATGTGGTGATATCGCGTGGCAACAACGCGGTCGCCCGCATGATCAAGATCGATGACCGCCGCCAGAGGCTCGACGCCATTCGTGCACTCCGCAGCGAACGGGCAGAACGCGCCGGAGCGACCGCGGCTGAAATTCAAGCCTGGCGGCGCGAAGGCCAGCGCTGATGCCGTTCGTGGTTGATGCTTCGGTTGCGGCGGCTTGGTTGCTTGCTGATGAGGAAAACCGGACGGCCGAAGAAGCCTTGTCGTTTCTCGAAACGGAAGACGCCTTGGTGCCTGATCTCTTCTGGCATGAGATGCGTAACATCCTGTTGACCGCGGAACGGCGGAAACGCATCTCCAACGAGGATGTGCTCGCTTGTCTCATGCGACTCACCAGCCTGCCGCTGCGCACTGTCTCAAGCGAAGACCATCTTCCGATCCTACGACTTGCCGGAAAATATCAGCTATCGGCCTATGACGCCGCTTATCTGGCGCTTGCGGTCGCAGAGAACGTATCGCTTGCGACGCTGGACGCCAGACTGGAACGTGCCGCGTCAGCGGAAAATCTTCCCTTCGCCCGAGGTTAGGAAAGCTTTCCCCTGTTCAACAGCGCCCATTGCAGAAGCACGATCGTCTTGACGTCGAAGATTTCGCCGGTTTCGATCATCGCCGCCGCCTCGTCGAGCGGGATTTCGAGGACTTCGATATCCTCGTGTTCCTCGTCCAGACCACCGCCTTCGGCGACGCGATCGGCGGTGTCGATGAGGGCTGCGAAGAAATGCACAACCTCGGTGACGGCACCCGGCGACGTATAGGATTTGAACAGGAAGCGCGCATCGCGCAGGCGATAGCCGGTCTCCTCCATTGCCTCGCGACGGATTGCCGCTTCGGGATGGTCGTCGTCGAGAAGGCCGGCTGGCACCTCGATCATCCAGGCGGGATCGCCGTTGAGATGAACGGCGAGGCGGAACTGGCGGACGAGAACGACAAGGTCGCGCTTCGGATCATAAAGCAGGATGCAGGCAGCCGGCGTGCGGTGGTAGACTTCCCGCTTCAACCGCTGGGTTGCGCCCTTGCGGTCGATATAGTCGAGGAGATAGCTGCTCAGCCGCGTCCACCCATTCGACAGGGTTTCCTCGCCGGCGATCTTCACGCGTGATTTCGGCTGCATCATGCTGCATCCCTGCGAAGCCAGACCTTGTTGTCGTGCACGGCCGCCCCGCCATAGGGCGCGACGGGGTCGGCGCCGGTCAAAACGTTGATGCCCTCGCCGTCGACATGCGCCTTGTTCGGCCAAAGCCCCTCGGCGATCAGCACGCCTGATTTCACTTCGGTGGTGACGCGGGCGTGGATGCGCAGATCGCCGCGGCTGTTGCCGATGCGGACAAGATCGCCATGGGCGATGCCGTTGGCTTCGGCGTCGGCCGGATTGATCATCACCTCGGGGCGGCCTTCCTTCTGGCGGGAGGTCTTGGTCTCGGAAAAGCTCGAATTCAGGAAGTTGCGCGCCGGCGACGTGGCGAGGCGGAAGGGATGCTCGGGATCGGCGACTTCGATGACATCGACCTGATCGGGGAAGGCCGGAAGCGCGGCGTGCGGCCCGAGCGCGCCGATCGCCGCCGGTGGCTTGTTCGGCGCCGGCTGATTGATCCAGTCCGGGCGGAAATGGAACTTGCCATCCGGATGGGCAAAACCGTTCAGATAATGCGCCTCCTCGAAAGCAGGCTGGCGATCGAACCATTTGTGTTCGAGGAAATGGTCGTAGCCCGGCAGGCCGCTCGATTCGAGGATGCGGTCGACCATCTCGCGGGCGGTGAAGCCGAAGCCGGGGCGATCGGCGACGCCGAGGCGTTTGGCCAGTTCCTCGATGACGAAGAGATTGGTGCGCACGGTTGGCGGCGGCTCGACCAGCTTCGGCCCCAACAGGATATGGTTCTGGCCGCCAGCGCGGTAGATGTCATCATGTTCGACGAACATCGTGGCCGGGATGACGATATCGGCGATCTCAGCCGTCTCGGTCATGAACTGCTCGTGCACGGCAACGAAGAGATCTTCACGGGCAAAGCCGCGTCTGACGAGGCGCTGCTCGGGGGCGATGTTTGCGGGATTGGTGTTCTGGATCAGCATCGCCGTGACAGGGCCGCGGTGGCGCAGCGCCACGGCGTCGCCGGTCAAAACGCGGCCGATCTGCGACTGGTCGAGCATGCGGATATCGGCATCCTTCATCGACCGGCCGGTCAGTTCGGCGCTGTTCATGCGGAAGATATCGCTGTTCGAATGGAAGGCGCCGCCGCCTTCATATTGCCAGGAACCAAGAACGGTGGCGATCGAGGCGGCCGCATGCATGGCGACAGCGCCGTTGCGCTGGCGGGTAAAGCCATAGCCCAGGCGGAAGAAGGTCTTCTTCGTCGTGCCGACGAGGCTGGCGAAGGCTTCTATCTCCTCGACGGACAGGCCGGTGATGGCAGCAGCCCATTGCGGCGTCTTGGTTTTCAGATGCGCTTCGAGACCGGCGGGATCGTCGGCATATCGCGCCATGTAGGCGCGGTCGGCGTAACCGTCGCGGAAGGCGATGTGCATGACGGCGCAGGCGAGTGCGGCATCGGTGCCGGGCCTGACGATCAGCGCCATGTCGGCCTGCTTCATCGTCGGATTGTCGTAAATGTCGATGACGACGATCTTCGCGCCGCGCTCCTTGCGCGACTTGATGGCGTGGGTCATCACATTGACCTGGGTCGACACCGCGTTGGTGCCCCAGATGACGACGCAATCGGTGCGACCCATCTCGCGCGGATCGGGACCGCGCAGCGTGCCGGTCGCCATGGTAAAGCCGGTCCAGGCGGGATTGGTGCAGATCGAGGAGAAGAAGCCGGAGTAGCGTTTGGCATGACGCAGGCGATCGATCGAATCGCGCTGCACCCACCCCATGGTGCCCGCGTAAAAATACGGCCAGATCGCCTCGCTGCCGTCCCTTGCCTCGGACTTCACAAAGGCTTCGGCGATCTCATCCAGCGCATCGTCCCAGGAAATCTGCTGCCACTGCCCTCCCCCCTTGGCGCCGGCGCGGCGTAGGGGATACATCAGGCGATCGGGATGGTAGAGCCGCTCGGCGTAACGGGCGACCTTGGCGCAAATGACGCCCGACGTGTAGGAATGGTCGTTCGCGCCGCGCACACGGCCGATGCGACCATCCTCCGATATCTCGACCTCCAGCGCGCAGGTGGAGGGACAGTCATGCGGACAGGCCGTGTGGCCCACCCTGTTGTCCGGCTTTTCTGATTTGGCGTGGATGGGGGTCGCAATGTTCATGGCATTTGTATATTCCAAGGCTTGCACGGCCAAAAGCCACAAAAATTCCCCATGACGCGAATTCATACGGACATCAGCGAAAATGAACTACCGCCACATCTATCACGCGGGCAACTTTGCCGATGTGCTGAAACATGTCGTGCTGACGCGGCTGATCCGTTACATGCAGAAAAAGGATGGCGGGTTCCGCGTGCTCGACACGCATGCCGGCATCGGCCTCTACGACCTCTCCTTAGAAGAAGCGCAGAAAACCGGCGAATGGCTCGATGGCATCGGCAAGCTGATGGAGGCGGACCTCGGCCCTCAGGTCTCTGAACTGCTGGAGCCCTACCTCTCGGCAATCCGCGAACTCAATCCGCAGGGCGGCATCCGCTTCTATCCCGGATCGCCGAAACTCGCGCGCATGCTGTTCCGGCCGCAGGACCGGCTATCGGCAATGGAACTGCATCCCGAGGACTACGTCAGGCTGCACCGGCTGTTCGAGGGTGATCACCACGCCCGCATCACCGAGCTCGACGGCTGGCTGGCACTCGGCGCGCATCTGCCGCCGAAGGAGAAGCGCGGCATCGTGCTCGTCGATCCGCCCTTCGAGGAGGAGGATGAATATCAGCGGCTGGCCGAGGGGCTGGAAAAGGCCTATCGGCGCTTTCCCGGCGGTACCTATTGCCTGTGGTACCCGCTGAAGAAGGGCGCGCCGATCAAGGAATTCCACGAGAGACTGCAGGCACTCGACATCCCGAAAATGCTCTGCGCCGAACTTGCCGTTCGCAGCGACCGCGGCATCACAGGACTGACGGGCTCAGGCCTCGTCATCGTCAACCCGCCCTTCACGCTGAAGGACGAGTTGCACCAATTGCTGCCCCCATTGAAGGACCATCTGGCGCAAGACCGTTTCGCCTCGCACCGTGCCTTCTGGCTGCGCGGCGAGAACAAGGCGGTCAAGGACGATTGACCAGCTAATCGCCTTCAGGAATAGTCCGCGCCGCAGTTCCACAATCTCATCAGGTGTCCCATGAAGCTCCTTTGTTCGCCCGCCTCGCCCTATTCCAACAAGGTGCGGATGGCCGCGCATTTTCTGGGGCTGGACTTGAACGCCATCCGGGTCGACACCAATACCGGGCCGGCGATCCTGGTGGACAACAATCCGCTCGGCAAGATCCCGACGCTGCTGACCGATGACGGGGTCTCGATATATGACAGCGTGACGATCATGCATTATTTCGACCGGCTGACGAAGGGCGGGCTCTACCCTTCCAAGAAGGGCAAGCGCACGGATGCGGAAATCCTCGAGGCGCTCTGTGACGGCATCTGCGACTGCCTGCTGGCGATCGTCTACGAGCGGCGCTTCCGCGACGAGGAAAAAATTCACCAGCCGTGGATCGACAGGCAATGGAAGAAGGCGACGAGCGGTCTCGCTCATCTCAGCGCCAATCCGCCGAAAACAGGCAAGAAGCTCAATGGCGGACATTTCGCGCTGGCCGCGACGCTTGATTATCTCGAGCTGCGCTTCAAGGACCAGTGGGAAGCCGATCATGCGCCGCTGATCGACTGGCTTGCTCAGTTCGAGAAAAAATTCCCTGCCCACCGCGAGCTCAAGTCTGAGGGCTGAGCGGGCTCAGCGTCTGGAGAGACAGGCGGACAGCAAAAAGCCGGGCGACGTGCCCGGCTTTTCCATATCAGGATATTCGGTCGGCTTAGAACTTGACGCCGATACCGAGCTTGACGCTGTTCTCGTCGTAACCGCGCGAGAAGCTGCCGGAGTCGAGGTCGTAGTCCTTGCTCTGATAGTCGGTGTAGCGATATTCGAGGCGCGTCGTGATGTTGTTGGTCACGAAGGCTTCGACGCCAGCGCCGACCGTATAGCCGAAGTTAGTCTTGCTTTCGTCCGAAGTGTCGTCGGAAACCTTGACGTCGCCGATGGCAAGACCGGCCGTGCCGTAGAGCAGGAAGGGGTTCATGTCGTAGCCGACGCGGCCACGGACGGAGCCGTTCCAACCATACTTGTTCTCGACGCCGCCCGAGGAGACGTCGTCGCCGCTGTAGCCGAGATCGGATTCAACGCCGTAAACGATCTGGCCCTGCTGCCAGTTGTAGCCGGTGAAGACCTGGCCGCCGAAACCGTAGGTGTGGCGGTCGGAACCGAAGTCACCCATGTTGTAGGTGCCGGCGCCGCCGAGGTAAAAGCCTTCCCAGTTGCCTGCCGGCTTGACCGGAGCGTCCTGGGCGACCGGTGCTTCCGGAACCTGGTCGACGGCATCGGCCGCCTGAGCTGCCGAGACGCCCGCAATTGCAAAAACGGAGGCCATGAGGCCAGCAATGAGTACACGCATACTTAGTCTCCTTTCAGTCCCGCGCCGCTTGTCAACTGTCTATCAGTGAAGCATTGGCGGGATATTGCCAGATGTCCCTTCCGGATCGAGACTGAAATTGGAACTCAAATGCGGATTTGAAAGAGCCAAATTGTGATATCATTGTGGCTGCCGCATGGCTGAAATTCGATGTTGCTTTGGCGCAACATACACTTCATTAACCCTACTGAAGTGTTAAACTGAAAATACTTATTTTAAGAAATCGCATTCTTAAATAATACATAGAATATCCCCTTCCCCGACGCAACCACAACGGCCTATTTATATAATGTCCGCCGGCCCCTATATAGTCTGCTGACAGACTCGCGGGATCAGAAGGCAAGATTTTGAACCACAAAAGACTTCGCTCGGCCCTTATAACAGGGGCTGCTAAAAGAATAGGCCGGGCAATCGCCGAAGACCTTGCTGCAAATGGCTTTTCCGTTGCGATCCACGCGAACGGCTCCATCGGTGAGGCCGAAGAACTGGTGGCGGAATTGCGGCGGAAGGGATATCGGGCGATCGCGCTGCAGGCCGACCTCACCGATATCGGCGAGACCGGCGCCTTGGTCGCGAAGGCGTCGGAGGCGCTCGGGCCGCTCGATCTGCTCGTCAATAATGCGTCGGTCTTCCAGCATGATTCAGCGCGTAGTTTCAATGCCGCCACCTGGGCATTACACTTCGACCTGCATGTCCGTGCGCCCTCTATCCTTGCGGCGGCCTTCGCGCAGCAGATGCCCGCTGAGGCAGCGGGGCTGATCGTCAATATCATCGACCAGCGGGTTTGGGCGCTGAGGCCCAGCTTCTATTCCTATACCCTCTCCAAATCCGCGATGTGGACGGCGACGCAGACGCTTGCACAGGCACTGGCGCCACGCATCCGCGTCAATGCCATCGGCCCCGGCCCCTCGATGCCGAGCGAGCGGCAGGCGATGGAGGACTTCCAAGCGCAGGTCTCAGCCCTTATCTTGCAGCGAGGGCCCGCGCTGGAGGAATTCGGACAAACGATTCGCTTCCTTTACGACACGCCCTCGATCACCGGCCAGATGATTGCCCTCGACGGCGGCCAGCACCTCGCCTGGCAGACGCCCGATGTGGCGGAGATTACGGAATGAACGGACGAAAGCTGCCGGATGGCGGCGTTCTCTACGACGAGACGGACGAGAGCGAAGACGATATCGAGGTGGAAGGCGACGCTTCCGTCGCCGTGCCGCTTACGGCGACGGTCGACTGGAATGCGGGTAGCCTCAATGAAACCGGGCTCCTCGGCGCGGACCTGATCGGCGAATTCGTCAAGCGGCTGCCGAACAGCCCCGGCGTCTACCGCATGTTCAATGCCGAAGGCGACGTGCTCTATGTCGGCAAGGCGCGCAGCCTGAAGAAACGCGTCAACAATTACGCCGTCGGCCGCGTGCATTCCAACCGCATCGCCCAGATGGTGCGCCAGACGGCGAACATGGAATTCGTGACGACGCGCACGGAAACCGAAGCGCTGCTGCTGGAAGCGAACCTGATCAAGCGCTTGCGGCCGCGCTTTAATGTGCTTTTGCGCGACGACAAGTCCTTTCCCTATATCCTCATCACCGGCGACCACCGGGCGCCTGCCATTTTCAAGCATCGCGGTGCGAGAGCGCGAAAGGGCGACTATTTCGGACCCTTCGCTTCGGCCGGCGCGGTCGGGCGGACCATCAACTCGCTGCAGCGCGCCTTCCTGATCCGCACCTGCACCGACAGCGTCTTCGAAACGCGCACGCGGCCCTGCCTGCTCTACCAGATCAAGCGCTGTTCCGGGCCGTGCACCCACGAGGTCAGCGATGGGGGGTACGGCGAACTGGTGCAGGAGGCGAAGGACTTCCTGTCCGGCAAGAGCCAGAAGGTGAAGTCGCATATGGCCGAGGCGATGAACCAGGCGGCCGAGGACCTCGATTTCGAACGGGCGGCGATCTATCGCGATCGCCTGGCAGCACTGTCGCACGTGCAGAGCCACCAGGGCATCAATCCGGCCGGCGTCGAGGAAGCTGACGTTTTCGCCATCCATCATGAGGGTGGCATCTCCTGCATCCAGGTGTTCTTCTTCCGCACCGGCCAGAACTGGGGCAACCGCGCCTATTTCCCGAAGGCCGATCCGCAGCTTTCGAGCGCCGAAGTGCTGAATTCCTTTCTCGCGCAGTTCTACGACGACAAGCCGGTGCCGAAGCAGATCATGCTGTCGCAGACGGTCGAGGAGTTGGAGCTGCTCGCGGCCGCACTCAGCGAAAAGGCCGGCCATAAGGTTTCCATCCTGGTGCCGCAGCGCGGCGAGAAGCGGGATCTGGTCGACCATGTCGTCGGCAATGCACGCGAGGCGCATGGGCGAAAGCTTGCCGAGACGGCGTCGCAGTCGCGGCTGCTCGAAGGTTTCAAGGAAACGTTCGGGCTTACCTATGCACCGCAGCGCATCGAGATCTACGACAACTCGCATATCATGGGCACCAATGCCGTCGGCGGCATGGTGGTCGCGGGGCCGGAAGGTTTCGTCAAGAACCAGTACCGCAAGTTCAACATCAAATCGACCGACATCACGCCCGGCGACGACTTCGGCATGATGAAGGAAGTGATGACGCGGCGTTTCTCGCGGCTGATCAAGGAAGAAGGCATTCCTGACCGGACGGCGCAGGTGGCCACGCCCGATGCAGCCGACATGCCCTTCCCGACCTGGCCCGATGTGATCCTCATCGACGGCGGCCAGGGGCAGATGACGGCGGTGCGCGGCATCCTTGCCGAACTCGGCATCACCGACAGCGTGACCGCGATCGGCATCGCCAAGGGCGTCGACCGCGATGCCGGGCGCGAACGCTTTTTCCCGCCGGGACGCGAGAGCTTCACGCTGCCGCCGCGAGATCCGGTGCTCTACTTCATCCAGCGCATGCGCGACGAGGCGCACCGTTTCGCGATCGGCTCGCACCGGGCACGGCGCAAGAAGGAAATGATCAAGAACCCGCTCGACGAGATCGGCGGCATCGGCCCCTCGCGCAAACGCGCGCTGCTTCAGCATTTCGGCACGGCAAAGGCGGTTTCGCGCGCCGCCCTGTCCGACCTGATGGCGGTGGAAGGCATATCGGAAGCCGTCGCCAAGCAGGTCTATAACCATTTCCATGACGACGCCGCGAAATAACCGGCGTCCGTCGCAAATTCCACGCAAAGGCGGTGAAAAGACAGAAAGAATATTGACGGTCCGCAGCCAAAGCCGTCATCTACCGCATCGGCCCGAGCATGATGCGGAGGTTCCAGAGTGTTACAGCGTCCCTTTGCGCATCTAAAAGACGTGCGGCGCTGTAGCGACGCATCAATTCAGAGAAACGATCCCATGGCATCGCGTGCGTACAGCATTCCCAATCTTCTGACCTACGGCCGTATCCTCGCCGTACCGCTGATCGTTCTCTGCTTCTTCATCGAGGGCAGGCTGTCGATCAGCAATACGGCGCGTTGGGTAGCGCTGTGGATCTTCGTCATCGCCTCGCTCACCGACTTCCTCGACGGTTATCTCGCGCGCATCTGGAACCAGACGTCGAATATCGGCCGCATGCTCGATCCGATCGCCGACAAGCTGCTGGTCGCCTCGATCCTTCTCCTGGTCGCAGCCGACCAGACCATCGCCGGCTGGTCGATCTGGGCGGCGATCACCATTCTCTGCCGCGAGATCCTGGTGTCGGGACTGCGCGAATATCTGGCGGCGCTGAAGGTCAGCGTACCGGTGACGCGGATCGCCAAGTGGAAGACGACGCTGCAGCTCGTCGCCATCGCCTTCCTGCTCGCCGGCCCGGCCGGCGACGAGATTTTCCCCTATACGACGCAAACCGGCATTGCGCTGCTGTGGATCGCGGCACTGCTGACGATCTATACCGGCTACGACTATTTCCGCGCCGGGGTGAAACATATCGTGGATGACGAGGAATGACGCGGCTTGTCTATTTCGCCTGGGTGCGCGAGCGCATCGGCAAGGGCGAGGAGGAGATCGACCTCCCCTCCTCCGTCGTCACCGTCGCCGATCTCTTGAATCATTTGAAGACGCTGGGCGAAGAATATGAGACCGCGCTTCAATATCCCGACGTGATCCGCGTGGCGCTCGACATGGAGCATGTCGAGCATGACGAACCGATATCGGGTGCACGGGAAATCGGGATATTTCCACCGATGACGGGGGGGTGATTGGGATGAGATCCGGTGCGGCATATTCCCCTCTCTTCTCCCCTCGGGGAGAAGGTGCCCGAAGGGCGGATGAGGGGGCCGCGGCCGCAGGTACTGCCCTTCGCTTGCGCTCAGTGCGTTCGCGGCTTTCGCCACTCACCCCCCTCATCTGTCCTTCGGACATCTTCTCCCCGCTGGGGAGAAGAGGGAGGCTGTGTTGACCATCACCCCCACCATCCGCGTCCAGCGCGAAGACTTCGATCTGCAGGCCGAGGTCGATCGCCTCTCCAAAGGCAAATCCGGCATCGGCGCCGTCGTCACCTTTTCCGGCCTCTGCCGCGATGAAGGCGGCACGCTTGCCGCCCTCGAACTCGAGCATTATCCCGGCATGGCGGAAGCGGAGATGCGGCGCATCGGCGATCTTGCCATCGGGCGTTTCGGACTTCTCGGCCTCACCGCCATCCACCGATACGGGAGGATCGCCGTCGGCGAGAATATCGTGCTCGTCGTCGCAGCCGCACCGCACCGGCAGGCGGCGTTCGACGGTGCGAATTTCGTCATGGACTTCCTGAAGACTGCGGCCCCCTTCTGGAAGAAGGAGCATGCGCGGGATGGCGCCACTGGCGACTGGGTCTCGGCGAAAGACGCCGACGACGCAGCCCGCGACAAGTGGAAGTAGTTAGAGAACAACGCGCTCCCGGCGGCTCATGACCAAGAGCAGGACGAGCAGCGAGAAGATGACCAGATCCCGCCAGACGAAGGGGCCGTAGGCGCCCCACATAGTTTCGGCGACGGCGAGCCCGGCAGCGCCGCCTGCCGAGCGCAGCGGATCGGAATGGCCGCCGACAGCCGCGATCAGCAGCACCTTCAGCCCGAACATCAGGCCAGCGCCGAAATCCATCGAGCCGTAATAGAAAGTTGCGAGGATGCCGCAAATCGTGGCGACGAGGGCGGCTGCCCCATAGGCGACAAGAAAGACGCGATTGGCGCTGGTGCCGCAGAGTTCGGCCGCCAGCGGGTCATCGGTGACGGCGCGCCAGACGCGGCCCCAGGCCGTGCGTCTGAGGATCAGCGTACCCACTGCGACGATGGCACACATCAGTGTGGTGTCGATCAACTGGATATGGGTGAGCGTCACCTTGAACGGGCCGTCGCTCCAGAAGACGACCGTGTCGTTCAGGAACGGCGGCAGCCAGATGGCGCGGGTATTGGCGGCAAGCCGGGCGGTCTCCATGAGGACGATCATGATGCCGAGGGCAGCGACGATCACCGTATTCGGCGATTTGCTGACCAGCGGCAGCATGATAGAGCGACCGATCCATAGGCCCGCCCCCAGCGAATAGACGATGGAAGCGAAAGCGCCGACGGCAAGGGCGGCCGGCAGCACCAGCCAGAAGCGGTTGAAGGCGAGTTCGGTGAAGAGCAGCAGGATCTGGCCCGCGAAGGCAAAGATCGCCCCATAGGTGATATCGGCCCGCTTCGTCACGCCGAAGGCTACGGCATAACCGAAGGCAAGTGCGGCGTAGAGGGCGGCCAGCGGAACCGAATTCGCCAGCTGCTGCAGAAGATAAGCCATTCCAGACACTCCGCGTCACCAAAATTATAACTGGTAAAACCCATTTCGCCAGTTATGATTTATCATGAGCTTTTCCTGGACCCCTCACCGCTTTGCCGGCGGCGCACTGGCGCTCGATGTCGTCAACAGCGTCGTTCTGCGCCACGATACCACGCGGCGGATCGACCGCTTTGCGGTCAGGGACCAGATGCGGAGCTTTCCGCGCGCCGCCGCCGAATTCTGCGCCGAGCGGGCCCTCTTCGGCGACATCGCGCCGGTGGCGGCGGAAAACGAGGCGGACTTCATCGCGCTGCGGGAAGCGATCGACCTCTATTTCCGCAAGCGTATACTTGATGGAGGCGACGACCAACTGCTCGCCAGCCTGCTGGAGGCGCTGGCGAAGGCGTTGCGCGACACGAGGCCCGACAGCTTGGTCGCGGCGACCGCCCATTCGGCGCTGCGGCTGATCGCCATGCCTGATCCGGAGCGCATGAAGATCTGCGGCAACTGCGGCTGGCTGTTCATCGATCGCAGCAAGAACAGGAGCCGGGCCTGGTGCGACATGGCGGTCTGCGGCAACCGCGCCAAGGCGAACCGGCACTATCGCCGCAAGAAGGAGGAGACGCCATGAGAAAGCATTGTATCGTGATGGCGACGGTGGCCGGGCTGATGCTGTCAGCTTGCCAGCGCCAGGCTGAAAACTTTGTCGAGGTCACCGGCCATCTCTTCGTCTTCAACTATCGGATGGCGAGCGCCACCTATCTGCTGACGCTGAAGAAGACCGGGCCGATCCCCGACGGTTCGGTCATCATCGCCGAATTCGAAAACCCGCAAGGCGGCGACCCGCTGGTGCTGAACCAGAAGATCTATCCGATCGACGACAAGATCGCGCTGCAGAGCGAAAACCTGCACTGCGTGCGCAAGGATCGTCCCTATTCCGTGAGTGTCCGGCTGGTCGACAAGGACGGCAAGGTGCTGCAGGAATTGAAGACGCAGTTCCGGTCCGACCTCGACCAGACCGTCCTGCCGAGCAAGCCGCTCGTCGTCGGTGCATTTTATGACAAGAACCCGGAGGTCTTCAAGCCTGACGGCAGCGTCGATTTCTCGAATACCGACAAATGCCCGGCATAGAAAACATGCATAGAAAAAGCCGGAGCGAGGCCCCGGCTTTCGAGAGTCAATTCAAGGCATTGCAGGCGAATGCCGAAGCGTGGCCTCAGCCGACGATTTCGGTATCGGAGAACCAGTACTTGATTTCCTGGGCAGCCGTTTCAGGAGCGTCCGAGCCGTGAACGGAATTTTCGCCGATCGACAAAGCGTGGACCTTGCGGATCGTGCCTTCGTCAGCGTTTGCCGGGTTGGTCGCGCCCATGATCTCGCGGTTCTTGAGGATCGCGCCTTCGCCTTCCAGCACCTGAACGACGGTCGGGCCGGAGGTCATGCCTTCGACCAGTTCTCCGAAGAAGGGACGGTCTTTGTGAACGGCGTAGAAGCCTTCGGCTTCGCGACGGCTCATCCAGACGCGCTTGGAAGCGACGACACGCAGGCCTGCATCTTCGAGCATCTTGGTGATGGCGCCCGTCAGGTTGCGCTTGGTCGCGTCCGGCTTGATCATCGAGAAGGTGCGTTCAATCGCCATAGTCAAATCCTCTGTTTTCTCGGGAAAAGTGGGCGGTCTTTACCCGCCCCAACGCCCGAAAACAAGAGGTAGGCGGCAATTTCACGCCGCTGTCACAGTCCTGCCGCGGCTTTGGTGAAGATCGAGGCAGCGTTCGAACCAGGCCATGACGGGATCGTCGGCAGCCAGCATGGCGAGACCGGCGGAGACACGCAGCCATTGTAACGCGCCGAAGACGATATAGTCGGCAAAGAGCGGCGTTTGCCCGCCGATGAAGGGTTGGAACTTCAGCATGTGCCGGAGCGGCTCCAGCTTGACACCGAAGGCGGCTTTCTCCGCCTCGCTGTCCGCGGCAACCAGTTCCAGCGGCCTGCCAAGCCGAGCCTCCCGGCTTTCGCGGAAATAGGCCTTGTCTTCCTCGTCGAGGTTCGCATGGATATCGAGAAGGGCGATGCGCATGATCGCCGGATGGATGATCATCTGCGAATAGCCTTCCACCATCCGCGACAGCGCCTTGCCGCCCTCGCCGTTGAACAGTGATGGCCGCTCGGGATAGGTCTCCTCCAGATAGAGGGCGATGTCGAAACTGTCGGGGATCAGCCGGCCATTGTCGTCGAGAACGGGCACGATCGACGAGACACCGCCGCCAATCGCGCGGATGCGGGCATAGGTCGTCGGAACCTCCTCGAAATCGAGCCCCTTATGCGCCAGCGCCATCACCGCCTTCCAGCAATGGGGCGAAAAGAAGCGCCGCTCGTCGGCGCCGCAGAGGGAATAGAGGGCTCTGGTCATGACAGTCCTTTCGAGATCGCAGCTCTATCCATTCCACGACAGAAAGCGCCTACAATCAAATCAGGAAATTTCATGGCGTCATCACTCGGCTTTCTGGGGAAAAGGGCTAGACTGCCGATACGACACGGGAGGGGACAGGATGCTCAGACATTACAGGATGTTCGCCGCCTATAATCGCTGGGCCAACAAGCAAGTTTATGCGGCTGCGGCCGAACTCAGCGATGCAGAATTCCGCAATGATTGCGGCGCCTTCTTCGGCTCGCTGCATCGCACGCTCAATCATCTGATCGTCGCCGACCGAATATGGATGAAGCGCTTCACCGGCACCGGCGAAGCGCCGACGACACTCGATGCCGTGCTCTTCGAAGAGCTGGATGCGCTTGCCGCCGCACGCAAAATCGAGGACGCGCGTATCATTGCCTGGACGGGCATGCTGGACGAGAGAGCCCTCGCCGCCGACTTCACCTATGTAACAGTGGTACAGCCGGCCGAGATCACCCAGCCTCTGTCGGCGGCGCTCGCGCATTTCTTCAACCACCAAACCCATCATCGCGGCCAGTGCCACATGACGCTGACGGCGCTCGGCAAGGCGAGCCTCACGCTTGATCTCATCTACTTCCTGCGCAGCGAGGGCCGCGAATGGATGTGAGGCCCGATCCGAATTAAAAAGTTGGAACATGATGTCATCTGAAAACCGCTCACACTTTTCGGCATCATGTTCTGGCATCAAGACTGAATTAACCGCCTTTGCCGGTTCCACCAGCGAATCCCGGGCTTTCCGTTGAAAATTCAGCCTCTCTTAA
>NZ_VSZV01000067.1:0-2585 GCF_008919455.1 Rhizobium sp. PEPV16 | reverse complement strand
CCGGCGGCGACCACCGAGCCGATGCCGAAGAATGCGCCGTGGCAAAGTGCTGTCACGACACGGGCGATCATCAGCACCCAGTAGTCGCTCGCCAGAGCGCAAAGCAGGTTGCCGGCGATGAAGAAGGCCATCAGCGCAATCAGGGCGGTGCGGCGCTTCAGCTTCGCGGTCGAAACGGCCATCACAGGCGCGCCGATCGCGACTGCCAGGGCATAACCGGTTACCAGCCATCCGGCCTGCGGGATGCTGACCGAAAGATCGGCTGCGACCTCCGGCAACAGACCCATGATGACGAATTCGGTGGTGCCTATCGCAAACGAGCTCAAGGCAAGAACGAGGAGGGCGAGGGGCATTCTAAAGGTCCTGCGTCAGTTGCTTGAGGAAGGCGGCGATCGTTTCTTCGTTGCGCTTGTAAAAGATCCACTGGCCGACGCGTTTGGTGGTGACGAGGCCGGCACGATGCAGCGTGCCGAGATGGGCCGAGACCGTCGACTGCGACAGGCCGCAGCGCTCGAACTGGCTGGCGCAGACGCCCATTTCGAAAGGATGCTCCTGCGAGGGGAAATGCTCCTCGGGATTTTTCAGCCAGTTCAGAATGTCCATCCGGGTGGGATGGGCGAGCGCCTTGATAATTTCGTCTTTGTCCATCGTCTTTCGCCGAACTGTAAATCGTGTCTGGGCGATATATCGATCGTCAGTCTTCGATATGCAAATCACGGAGGCGTGAGGTGGCGGATTTTATTGAATGAGCAAATTTTGGGCAAAAAAAGAGGGCCACCGGAAAACCAGGGCCCTTATAATTGTGAAGGTCAAAAAACCTCCAGAGGGGAACAGCTAATGCGGTGGTACTGGGAGAGAAACCACAAGATGCATCAGCTGAAAGGGATATGGTGCTTCCTTGAGCAGGTTTCAATGCTTTTTTGTGCATGTCTGCTATGCGCCGCACAATTTTTTTGCGGTGCGGCATTTCGCTGAGGAAGAAAGGCAAAAAAAGAGGGCCACTGGAAAACCAGGGCCCTTATAAGTGTGAAGGTCAAAAACCTCCAGAGGGGAACAGCTGATGCGGTGGAACTGGGAGGAAAAGCCACCATGTGCATCAGCTATGAGCGATATGGTGGTTTAATGTGCAAACGGCAACCCTCATTTGTGCATGCCAGTCATGCGTGTTCTGCATAGTCGGCAATTTATCAATAAAACCAGGCTCAAAAGTTCCAGTTTCTGGCCTTGCTGACGATGAAATCGCGGAAGGCTTTCAGCTTGGCGGCGTTCTTAATCTCGTCGGGATAGCAGAAATAGGTGTCGAAGGAAGGGACGTCGGCATTGATTGCCAGCTGAATCAGGCCTGGGTCGCGGCCGACGATGTAATCCGGCAGGCAGGCGACGCCGATGCCGAGCAGGGCGGCGCGCTTGATCGAGGTCTGGCTGTTGATCTGCAGATGCGGAATACGCTTGTTGTCGGACGAGCGGCCGGCGACCTCAAGCCAGTTGACATCGAGCAGGTAACTCGGCGCCGGTTCGCCGAAGGTGATGATGCGGTGATTGTCGAGATCCTCGACCTTCTGCGGCTCGCCGTGGCGATTGATGTAGGACGGGGCCGCATAGACGTGCATGTGCACGGTGAAGAGTTTGCGCTGGATGAGGTCGGATTGCTGCGGCTGGCGCAGGCGGATCGCGCAGTCGGCATGACGCATGTTCACATCCACTTCCTCATTGTCGAGGATCAGCTGGATCTGCACATCGGGATAGAGCTGCAGGAATTCCTGGATCTTGTCGGTCAGCCAGCCCTGGCCGAGGCCGACCGTCGTCGTGACGCGCAGCTTGCCGGATGGAGTCTCAGTCGTCTCGGTGAGCTGCATCTTCACGGTTTCGAGCTTCAGCAGCACGTCATGGGCGGTGCGGTAAAGCAGTTCGCCCTGTTCCGTCAGAATCAGGCCACGCGCATGGCGGTGAAACAGCTTGGTGCCGACATCCTGCTCCAGCGCGCTGACCTGGCGGCTGATGGCGGATTGGGACAGATGCAGTTTATCCGCCGCATGCGTGAACGAACCCGCCTCGGCAGCTGCGTGAAAAATACGCAGCTTGTCCCAATCCAATGGCATTCCCCCACCCCTCATGCCGATCTTACTCCGCGGCCACGGCGACGGGCATGTGGCCCGTCAGGTATCGCTCGGCTTCAAGTGCTGCCATGCACCCCAGGCCGGCGGCAGTGATCGCCTGGCGGAACGTATCATCCGTCACGTCGCCCGCGGCATAGACGCCGTCCAGGCTGGTCGCAGTCGAATCCGGCGCGGTCCAGAGATAACCATTGTCCTTCAGCTTCAGCTTGTCCTTGAAGAGCTCGGTTGCCGGCGCATGGCCGATGGCGATGAAGACGCCGTCGATCGCCACCTCGGTGATCGCGCCGGTTCTGACGTCGCGCAGGCGCGCGCCGGATACGGATTGCGGCATCGGCGGCTTGGCCGGGGTGCCGGTAATCTCAGCCACTTCGGTATTCCACAGAACTTTGACATTGTCCTTGGAGAACAGGCGTTCCTGCAGGATTTTCTCGGCCCGGAAGAAGTCGCGGC
This sequence comes from Rhizobium sp. PEPV16, assembly GCF_008919455.1. Taxonomy (NCBI): domain Bacteria; kingdom Pseudomonadati; phylum Pseudomonadota; class Alphaproteobacteria; order Hyphomicrobiales; family Rhizobiaceae; genus Rhizobium; species Rhizobium sp. PEPV16. The sequence goes on along the minus strand of NZ_VSZV01000067.1, from coordinate 18 downwards.
GATGCACTAATGTGACCG
>NZ_VSZV01000066.1:0-2580 GCF_008919455.1 Rhizobium sp. PEPV16 | reverse complement strand
GAAGGGAAAATGCACCCAGCGGAATTTCTGGATCGGCGCCTCTGTCGTGCGGATGCCGTCGTCTGGAACCGGCTGGCCGGGAAAGCCGATACGGTTGCGCACGTTCTTGAAGAAGTCAGTACCCGGCTCGCGATACTGGATGGCGAAACCGACGAAATCGATCGGCGGCCGGCCATTCTTCCAGTCCATGCCGAGCAGCACCATGCCGTCGCCGCGATGGATGGTCAGCGCAAAAAGCGCTGCCGCATTCCTGCCGGTCACACGAAAATCCGTATCCATGCCCGCCTCCCCTGGAAATCGGGCGAAATCTAGCATGGTTCCGTGACAGTAAGGAGATATGTCGGTGAAATTTTGCGCGCAGAAGGTGCAGGGAGGCGACGGTACGGAGCGAGCACCAGCGGCGCCACGACCTGCCCAGCTGATGCGTCGTCATGAAAGAAGATTTGCGGTTCGCCAGACTTTCAGGCGGACCGCCGTACCCTCCTGCCGGAACGGAGGATACGGCCGGACCGACCCTACGGTTTCTCGTTTGCACTCTCGGCCCGAAACGCCGCCTCCCCTGCATCTGACACCTCGACCCATTTCTTGTCGGGCTCGGCGTCCGGCACGTAGCTGTCGTGCCAGTTCCACCACTTGTAGGTCGGGGTCTGCGGATAGCCCTCGGGCGAATCCTCCCAGACTTCCTGGCGGCCGAGCGGCGTGATGTCGAGGTAGTTCCAGGTGCCGCCCATCTGCTCGTCGCCGCGATTGTTGATGAAATAGGTGCGGAAGATGCGATCGCCGTCGCGGTAGAACACATTGGTGCCGTGCCACTCGTCGACGCCGAAGTCCTTGTCGAAGCTGTCGGTGATCGTGACCCACGGCATCGTCCAGCCCATCCGCGCCTTCAGCCGCGTAATGTCGGCCTGCGGGGCGCGGGAGGCGAAGACCAGCGTCGTGTCGCGGGCGTTGAGATGGGCGACATGGGCAACCTGATCGGCCACCATCGAGCAGCCGCGGCAGGCATGCTCGGGCCAGCCGAACACGCCGGGCTCGTAGAAGGCGCGGTAGAGGATGAGCTGGTGTCTGCCTTCGAACAGGTCGAGCAAGCTGACTTTGCCCTGAGGCCCCTCAAACGCATAGGCCTTCTCGACCGCCATCCACGGCATGCGCCGGCGCTCGGCGGCCAGCGCGTCGCGGGCACGCGTCTCAGCCTTCTCCTTCACGAGCAGTTGCGCGTGGGCTGCTTCCCAGGCTTGCCGCGACACGACCGGCGGTTTGTGCATGGCTTGTCCGCTTTTTCCATTCTCGGCTGAAGCAGTCATGGCTTTCAATCTCCTCATTGGGGCGATTTCCCAAGCTTGGACGCCCGGTTCATCGCGCATTGGTCTGAGATAGTTTCGCATCGGAAATCGAACAGGGGGAGTAACAAGTGTGACCGTATTCCTTGGAACCGTCGGTCGCAGCCTTGGCGCGCGAGTGGTGTTGACCGGGAGCGCGTCCATTAGCTTAATCTTGTTTACAAATTGCACACGTGCTAAAACGCGACAAAACGGCGCATACGAACCATGATCAAACCGAGATCGTGCCCGTGAATATTTTTACCGCGACTGTTGCTACGCTTGTCATTGGCGTCCTCCCGGCATGGGCAGGTCCTTTGCATCAGGCGGCCAAGGACGGCGATATCGCCCGCGTCACACAGTTGCTGGACCAGGGCTCCGATCTGTCGGAGCTCGATGAGGCGGGCGAGCCGGCGCTGATTATCGCGTCATTGGCGGGCCATGCCGATGTCGTCGTTCTTTTGCTGGATCGCGGCGCCGACATCGAAATTCGCAACAAGGGTGGGCTGACGGCGCTGCATGCAGCAGCCTATGGAGGAAATCTGGAGGTGGTGAAACGGCTTGTCGCCGAGGGAGCTGATGTCAACGACAGGAAGAATTTCTATCAGATGTCGCCGCTGCACGGCGCCGCCGAAGAGGGCCGCACCGACGTGGTCGCTTTTCTGCTGACGAAGAGCGCGGATGTCGAAGCGACGGAAAGAAACGGGTACACGCCTCTCACTCAAGCCGGGTGGCGGGCGCATTGGGACACGGCCAAATTACTCATGGAAGCCGGTGCTGTTTGCCAGAAAGCCGAGCTTGTGGGCGAACCGCTCTACAAGGAATGCACCAAACGGCAATAGCATTTCGCTTGAGGTAACAGACCGCGTCCGGAAACGGAGCTTGTTATGTCTTATCATGTGCAAAAATACGGCCATGTGCGAAAATCCGGAAAGCGGGTGGGCGCGGCTGTTGGGGCTGCGGTCATGCTGCTTTCCTTCCTTCAGCCCCCCTTCATTCAGGTTATGGCGGCCGAGGAACTCGTCAATACCGGCTATTTCGGCGATGTCGCGATCAAGGGCTACGACCCGGTCGCCTATTTCACTGAAAACCAGGCCGTCGAAGGATCCGAGACATATTCCCACCACTGGCTTGGCGCGACTTGGTATTTCGCCAGCGCTAGAAATCGCGACCTCTTCAAGGGCGATCCATCCAAATATGCACCGCAATATGGCGGCTATTGCGCTGACGGCGTGTCTTTCGGGACGGTGACCACCAATAT
>NZ_VSZV01000121.1:0-5806 GCF_008919455.1 Rhizobium sp. PEPV16 | reverse complement strand
TGCCGAGGAAAAACGCCATGCCGAGACCGAACTGCATCATGGCGATGCCGATGGCGATGTCGTTGACCTTCGCGAACTTGCAGATCCAGCCGTGGATGAGGCCGAAGATCGCGCCTGCCGCCATTGCGGCCAGCACGCCAAGGGTCGGCGAGCCGGTCATGACGGCCACCGCATAGGCCGTCATGGCGCCGAAGACGAGCGTGCCTTCCAGGCCGAGATTGATGCGGCCGGAGCGTTCGGTGATCGTCTCGCCGAGGCTGACGAAGATGAAGGGGGTGGAAACACGGATGGCGCCCGCGAAGATCGCCAGCGGCACGCCCCAGATGCCGATGCCTGTCTCTTCCATCAGAGGCTCCTTTTCCAGAGGTCGGGATTGAAGATCTTGAAGCGGCCGTAGAAGGTCTCGCAGAACAGAATGACGATGAAGAGCGTGCCCTGCAGCACCAGAACCGTCGCATCCGGCAGGCCCATGCGCCGCTGGATGAGGCCGCCCGAGGCGTCGATGCCACCGAGCAGGATCGCGACCGGAATGATCGCCAGCGGATTGTGCCTGGCGAGGAAGGCGACGAGGATGCCGGTGTAACCGTAGCCGGCGGCAAGCGAGGCGTTGGCACTTCCCTGCACCGCCGCCACCTCGATCATGCCCGCCAGGCCGGCAAAACTGCCGGCAAGCGCGGTAAATCCGGCGATCAGCTTGCCGACCGGCAGTCCCTGGATCTGGGCGGCGCGCACGTTGCCGCCGGCGATGCGGGCGGCAAAACCGTAGCTCGTCGCCTCGATCACGATCCAGGAGACCACACAGGCGAGGATGCCGATGACCAGGCCCCAATGCACGTCCATGCCGGGAATATTGCCGAGCATATATTCCGCCGGCAGCGGCCTGGTCGACGGCTTGTTGAGGCTTGCCGGATCGCGCAGCAGCCCTTCGACGAACTGGTTCATCAGGGCAATGGCGATATAGGAGAGCAGCAGCGACGAGATGGTTTCGTTGACGCCGCGGTAGTGGCGCAGGAAACCGGCAAGGCCGATCCAGATGCCGCCGACCACCATGGCAGCGATCGCCATCAGAATGAGGGTAAGGAAGACAGGCGCGGTGCCGGCGAGCGGCAGAGCCATGGCTGCGGCGGCAACGCCGCCCAGCACGACCGCTCCTTCCCCGCCGATGATGACGAGGCCGAGACGGGCGGGCAGGGCGACGCAGAGTGCCGTCAGGAGAAGGGGTGCGGCACGACTCAAGCTGTTCTGCACCGAAAACCAGCTGCCGAAGCCGCCGGTGTACATCAGTTGGAAGAGGGTGGCCGGCGACTTGCCGACCGCCAGGATGAAGAGGGAGAAGAGCGCAAGACCGATCAGAATGGCCGCGAGGCCGATGACAACAGGCTCGGCCCGCCGCGCGATCCATTCGAGGACGGGGCGCAGGGAAGCCGGTTTTTCCGCGATGGCTATTGCGGGATCATTGGCCTCGATGGTCATGGCGCTTCTCCCTTCGCGGTTTACGCCGTGGACCCGACGACGCCCTCGACCAGATAATTCATGCTTTCGAGCTCGATCGCGTCTTCGGCGTAGCTCTTGTCGGCAGCCACGACGGTGTCGCCCTTGTTGTCGTTCAACGGTCCCTTGAAGACCGAGAAGCCGCCCTTCATCATGTCGGCCTGCGTGGCTTCGAAGGCCTTGCGGCCCTCGGCGGACACACCGGGGCCAAGCGCGCTCATCTTCACGAAGCCGTCCTTCAGGCCGCCACGCACGAAATTGCCGAGCTTTTCGCCGGCCTGCGCCTTCTTGACGAAGTCGCTGTAGACGTTGCCCCAGGCCCATTCGGCGCCGGTGAGATATTTTTCAGGAGCAAGCGGGCTCTGGTTGGCGTGATAGCCGCAGACGAAGGCGCCGCGGCCGGCAGCCGTCTCGACGACCACTTTGGGGCTGTCGACGTGGCAGGTGATGACGTCCGCGCCCTGGTCGACCAGCGCGTTGGTGGCTTCGGCCTCCTTGACGGCAAGCGACCATTCGCCGGTGGAGATCACCTGGCAGGTGATACCAGGATCGACTGTGCGCGCGCCAAGCAGGAAGGCGTTGATATTCTGCAGAACCTGCGGGATCGGCTTGGCGGCGACGAAGCCGATCTTCTTGCTCTTCGTCGCATGGCCGGCGGCAATGCCGTTCAGATACTGGCCCTGGAAGATATAGCCAAAATAGGAGCCCGTATTGGCCGGGTTCTTGCCTTCCTGCCAGAGGCCGCCGCAGTGGCGGAACTGGACGTCGGGATGTTTGGCGGCCACGGCCAGCATGTGTGGGTCGAAGTAGCCGAAGGAGGTCGGAAAGAGCAGGGTCGCGCCATCCAGATTGATCATGGATTCCATGGTCTTCTGAACGTCGACGGTCTCCGGCACGTTCTCTTCTTCGACCAGCGTCACACCCGGCATCGCCTTGATGACGGCCGCACCTTCGGCATGCGCCTGGTTGTAGCCGTAGTCGTCCTTGGGGCCGACATAGATGAAGCCGACGGTCAGCGCGGTTTGGGCTGCGGCGGAAGAGGCGATCAGACCCGGCATGGCGCCGGCAAGCGCACCGGCAGCGGAAGCCTGGAGGAAATTGCGGCGGTTCATGGAAAGGAGTTTGGTCATCGGAAATGCTCCTTGCGGCGCTGGGCCGGTTGTGAACGGGTACAGAAAAGTGCATGCAATGCATGTGCCAGAAATTAATATGTTGTTTTTTATAGTTTATCCATTCCAGCAAGACTTGCGCATTGCAAAGTGCATACAGATTGATCGAATTCTTGCGCAAAAAGTAATCAATAGATATTTCTTGTTCATTGTGACTGCGTAGTTGGCACAGACTCGAGTTACCCGAGGTATCTCCTGCATCAGAAAGCGAACATTTAACAATATCTTCGCCGTCCGATTTGACTTATCGAGTCTCGAACATCATCTGTATGCAGAATGTTGAGGTGAGCAGATTCGTATCGTGAAGCAGACCAGGCGCAGAGAAGTGATCCGCACCGGAACCACCGTCGAACAGATGGTGCGCGCGATTGCCGACATGATCGTTACGGGTGAACTCCTGCCGGGCGCGAAGCTGGACGAGGTGTCGCTCGCGGCTCGTTTCGACGTTTCGCGCACGCCGGTACGCGAGGCTCTGCGTGAGCTGGGCGCCATGGGATTGATTGCGCGCGAGCCGAACCGCAGTGCCGTCGTGACCAATGTCACCGAGGCTTATCTGCATTCGATGTTCGAGGCGATGGCGGAGCTCGAAGCGATCTGCGCCAGGCTCTCGGCCGAGCGTATGACGGTCGATGAACGGCGCGCGCTGGAGCTGGAGCATCGGGGATCGGTGAGGCTCGTGCATGCCGGCGCGGAAGAAGACTATTCGGCTCACAATACCGAATTTCACACCCGGCTTTATCGCGGCGCGCATAATGATCATGTCTTCGAGATGGTGACTCAGACACGGGCGCGGCTTGCGCCTTTTCGGCGGGCGCAGTTCCGTCTGCCCGGGCGTCTGGCAAAGTCCTATGAGGAGCACGGCCGGATCGTCACCGCGATCATGCGCGCGGACGCAGCCGCCGCGGGGCAGGCGGCATATTCCCATGTGGAAATTGTCAGCGATGCCAGCGCGGTCTTTGCAACGCCCGGGGAGTAAAGACGGCGCGACGCCTGAAATCACGCGCCGCTACGAAGGCGAGAAAACCGCGGCCGGTAAACGCCGCGGTTATGTCCCGGTCTCTACTCCGCCGCTTCGATGAAGCGGTGGCGTTCGTAGAGGAACTTCAGCACGGCTTCACGGCATTTGAGATAGGTCCGGTCGGAGGCGAGTTCGATGCGATTGCGGGGACGGGGCATGGTCACATCGAGCACTTCGCCGATGCGGGCTGCCGGGCCGTTGGTCATCATCACGATGCGATCGGACAGCAGCACCGCCTCATCGACATCATGGGTGATCATCACCATCGTGTTGCCGAGGCGAGCGTGGATTTCCATCACCGCATCCTGCAGATGAGCGCGGGTCAGCGCATCGAGCGCACCGAAGGGTTCGTCGAGCAGCAGGATCTTCGGCTCCATTGCAAGCGCGCGGGCGATGCCGACGCGCTGTTTCATGCCGCCTGAAATTTCCGAAGGCCGCTTATCCCTCGCATGCGCCATCTGCACGAGGTCGAGGTTGGCCATCACCCACTCATGCCGCTCGGCCTTGGTCTTCGTTCGGCTGAAGAGTTTGGAGACGGCGAGATTGACGTTCTCGTAGACCGTCAGCCAGGGCAGCAGCGAGTGGTTCTGGAAGACGACGGCGCGCTCCGGACCGGGTCCGTTGACCTCACGGTTTTCAAGCAGCACCGCGCCTGCCGAAACCGGGGTCAGGCCGGCGATGAGGTTGAGCAGGGTGGACTTGCCGCAGCCCGAATGGCCGATGATCGAGACGAATTCGCCCGCGGAAATCGTCAGGTTGATGTCCTTCAGGACCTCGGCGCGCACGCCGCCCCGATCGAAATGTTTGTCGATATGGTCGAGCTTCAGATAGGCGTTCATAGGTGCGTTCCTCAGTTGGCCATGGCGCCGCGGGTGATGAGTTTGCCGAGTGCTGCCACCAGCTTGTCGAGGGCGAAGCCGACGATGCCGATATAGGCGAGCGCGACGATGATGTCCGGAAGGCGCGACGAGTTCCATGCGTCCCAGATGAAGAAGCCGATGCCGACGCCGCCCGTCAGCATTTCGGCCGCGACGATGGCGAGCCAGGAGAGGCCGACGCCGATCCTGAGGCCTGTGAAGATGTAAGGCGCTGCCGAAGGCAGCATGATCTTCCAGAAAAACTCGAACTGGTTGAGGCGCAGCACCTCGGCGACATTGCGGTAATCCTGCGGAATATTGCGGACGCCGACGGCGGTGTTGATGATCACCGGCCAGATCGACGTGATGAAGATCACGAAGATCGCCGAGGGGTTGGAATCCTGGAAGGCTGCGAGCGACAGCGGCAGCCAGGCGAGCGGCGGAACCGTACGCAGCACCTGGAAGATCGGATCGAGGCCACGCATCGCCCAGACCGACTGGCCGATAATCGCACCGATGATGACGCCGGTGATCGCGGCAAGGCCAAAGCCATAGAGAACGCGCTGCAGCGAAATGAGCACGCGCCAGCCGAGCCCGATATCCTGGGAGCCGTAGTTGAAAAACGGATAGGCGATCAGGTCATAACTATCCTGCCAGACCCGATGCGGCGAGGGCAAAGACGCATCCGCCGACGAACAGAGCACCTGCCAGACAAGCAGGATGAGTGCCAGCACGACGACTGGCGGAACGACATTGCGAAGTGCGGTCAGTGCCGCTCGACGAAAATCGATCCGCGATCCGTGCTTGCCGGAAAATGGCAGAACCTTTGCCGCCTGCTTGGCAGGGGCGGCCATGGAGGGATTTTCTTTATTTGCCAGGGCGGACATCAACGTGCTCCTCACGTGAATGAAAGGCCGGCGCGCTGTCGCGCGCCGGAGCGGGTCAGGAGACAGCCTTGATCGAAAGGCTGTCGAGATAGGCCGAGGGATTTTCGGGGTCGAAGACCTTGCCGTCGAAGAAAGTCTCCTTGCCGCGAGAAGACGATGCGGGAATATCGGCCGCCGCGACGCCGAGATCCTTGGCGGCCTCGCGCCAGATGTCTTCGCGGTTCACCTGATTGACCAGCGCCTTGACGTCGGTGCTCGCCGGCAGATTTCCCCAACGGATGTTTTCCGTCATGAACCAGGTATCGTGGCTCTTGAACGGATAGGAGGCGCCGTCTTTCCAGAACTTCATATAGAGGTCGGTGGCTTTGACATCGCGGCCGTTGC
>NZ_VSZV01000353.1:127887-146512 GCF_008919455.1 Rhizobium sp. PEPV16 | reverse complement strand
AAAGATCACGAACGGTGGCGAACTGCAGGCCATGATATTGCGGTCGAACTACACGTTCGATGGTATCCAATTTTTCACGCCGGACGAATTTTCGCAGCAACTCGCCTATATGAAGCGACCGACTGGCTATGTCATCCAACCCCACGTTCATAACGCCGTCGCGCGCGAGGTCCTCTATACGAAGGAAGTCCTGCTTATAAAGTCAGGCGTTGTCCGCGTGGACTTCTATTCCGACGCGCAGGAATACTACGAAAGCGCGATCCTGCGCGCAGGCGACGTCATACTGCTCGCCTTCGGCGGACATGGTTTTGAAATTATCGAAGAAGCTGAAATCATCGAAGTTAAGCAGGGGCCTTATGCCGGGGAATCCGACAAGACGCGATTTGTACCGTCGGTGCGCGAACTGAAGATAAAGGGTACCGAATGATTCCGGTCAATGAACCGCTCCTGAATGGTAACGAGAGTAAGTATCTGCTGGAATGCATCGAGACCGGCTGGATTTCCTCCGAAGGCCCCTTCATCACACGTTTTGAGCGTGAGTTTGCCGCGACTGTCGGCCGCAAGCACGCAATCGCCGTTGCGAACGGTTCGATGGCTCTCGACGCTGGTATGATGGCGCTTGGCCTGGAGGAAGGCACTGAGGTCATCATGCCGTCCTTCACGATCATTTCCTGCGCCGCAGCCATCGTGAGAGCGGGTTGTGTGCCGGTTGCGGTGGATTCGGATCCTCAAACCTGGAATATCGATCCGACGAAAATCGAAGCGGCGATCACACCGAAGACGCGCGCCATCATGGTGGTACATATCTATGGCCTGCCCTGCGATATGACCGCGATCAACGAGATCGCCCGCCGCCACGACCTCAAGATCATCGAAGACGCTGCAGAAATGCATGGACAGACATATAACGGCCAGCCCTGCGGCAGTTTCGGCGATGTCAGCATTTTCAGCTTCTATCCCAATAAGCACATTACCACAGGCGAAGGTGGCATGATCGTCACCGATTCCGAAGCCCTTGCCGACAGATCTCGGAGCCTGCGAAATCTCTGCTTCCTGCCTGCCCGCCGCTTCGTTCACGAGGAACTCGGCTGGAATATGCGTATGACGAATATGCAGGCGGCTCTGGGTTGCGCGCAGCTTGAGCGCCTTCCGGAATTCGTCGAGCGCAAACGTGCGATGGGCAGACTGTATACCGAGCTGCTTCAGGATCTGCCCGGCATTCAACTGCCGTTGCCTGAGACAAGCTATGCCCGGAATATCTATTGGGTCTATGGCATCGTGCTGAAGGACGAGATCGATTTCGACGCAGCCGAAGCGATGAAACGATTGGCGGCTAAAGGCGTAGGCTGCCGTCCGTTTTTCTGGCCGATGCACGAGCAGCCCGTTCTGCAGAAGATGGGCTTCTTCAAGGATGCAGATCTTCCCATCGCCGCAAAGCTTGCGCGCCGCGGCTTCTATATTCCAAGCGGCATGGCGCTGAGGGAAGATCAAATTCGCGAAGTCGCGGGTATCGTAGCGGAGGTCATCCGTTGACGACCAGTTTCGGATTGTACTCCCAGTATTACGACCTTCTCTATAAGGACAAGGATTACGAGGGCGAAACAGCTTATGTGAAAGCTCTGCTGGAGCGTTATGCCATCGGCCCAATCTCGCAGATTCTGGAGCTAGGCTCCGGCACCGGTATTCACGCCGAGAAGATCGCAGAAGCCGGATATGGGGTGCTGGGGGTAGAGCTGTCGGAAACCATGCTTGCGGCGGCCATGCCGAAGGCGGCACAGTCGGGCGGCAAACTTGATTTCACGCTGGGCGATGCACGCACATTCCGGACGGATCGGCAATTCCAGGCGGTCATCTCCCTTTTTCATGTTCTGAGCTATCAGACGTCCGATGCCGATCTCGAAGCGATGATGGAGACTGTCTCCCATCATCTCGAAGATGGCGGAATTTTCATATTCGACTTCTGGTACGGACCAGCAGTCCTTTGGCAGCGGCCGAGTACCCGCGTCAAACGCTTGGAAAACGATGAGATTTCCGTCGTTCGCGTCGCAGAGTCGGTCGTTCATGACGCCGAGAACGTCGTGGATGTCAATTACACGATCTTCGCGACGGAGAAGCTGAGCGCCAAGATCGAAATGGTTTGCGAAACCCACCGCATGCGCTACCTCTTCCTGAACGAGATAGACCGCCTCCTGACGAATGCGGGGATGAGCCGTGTGATTGCCGAAGAGTGGATGTCCGGTTCGACGCCGGGGGCCGAAACCTGGGGCGTCTGTGTCGTAGCGCGCAAGAACGCGGGCTGACTGTTGGCGATAGATTTGGACAGCCGAATTACCTTGCGTCGGAAGAGGATTGGTTTCTATCTCGGAGTAGGCCGCCATGCTGGTGGTATGTTCCAGTACGCGCAAAGCCTCGTGCAGGCCCTGTGTTCAATCAACGGCACGGACGTGGAGGTCATCGTTGCCTATGGGGACGAAGCCTGGCGCTCTGAACTTAATGCCAGCCCGCTGAAGGCCGTCCCGCTGCAGCACTGGAAGCGGGGCGAGACACTTGCCAAGCTGTTCATGGTTCTGCCCGGCTCCGTAGCGCGTGTCGTCGCCAGACGGATGAATCCACTCATGCGGGAATTGGCATCTCTCCAATGTGATCTGTGGATTTTTCCGGCTCAAGACGCCCTGACCTGGCAGATCAAGGAGCCCTCGATCGCAACCATTCACGATTTGATGCACAGATACGAACGCAGCTTTCCAGAAGCCGGAAGCTGGTTGCGCTTTCAACTGAGAGAAAGCCGGTTCCGTCACCTTGCGAACCAGAGTGCTGCCGTGCTCGTCGATTCCGAAACCGGGCGGCGTCATGTCATGGAAAGCTACGGCACGCCGGAAGATCACATATATCCGCTGCCTTATATCGCTCCGAACTATCTGACAGATTCGGTCGAGACGCCCGCCTTCGCCGAACGCTACCGGCTTCCGGAAAAATTCTATTTTTATCCGGCACAATTCTGGCCTCACAAGAATCACTTGCGGCTCGTGCAAGCGCTGGCAGCCGCGCGCACGATTCATCCGGACATGGAACTGGTATTGGCGGGCAACACACAGCGTGAATATGCGGCCGTCAAAACGATGGCAAGCGAGCTTGGGCTATCCCAAGCTGTTCACTTCGTCGGTTATGTGCCGGATTCGGATCTGGCTGGGTTTTATCGTCGTGCCAGAGGGTTGGTCATGCCGACTTTTTTCGGCCCGACAAACATCCCGCCGCTTGAAGCGATGGTCTGTGGCTGTCCCGTCTTGATCTCAGACAAGTATGGAATGCGTGAACAGTGCGGTGACGCAGCGCTTTATTTCTCGCCCCAATCCGTCGAGGAAATACAAAGAGCGATGAGCCGCCTGTGGGAAGACGAAGCCCTATCTTCCGTTTTGATCAAAAAGGGACTTGAAAGAGCTTCCTTGTGGAAGCAAGAGGATTTCGACCACCGTCTAAAAGACATTTTGGGGCGTGTCCTCGCTAAAGTCGCGTGATACATGGGTTGCTCCACGCAACCCCCTCAGGCCTTAGAAGATATAGCGCGGCTGACCGCTAACGGAGAGTTTGAGCATACTGATATGACAGGTCACCTGACGAAGCGGGAAAGTGAGATCGGAACCGAATCCTGGGATATAATCATCAGGCCGTCCGGCAAGACAGGCGTCGGGCTGACGGCTGCGTGGAAATATCGTGAACTTATCTGGATGTTCTTTAAAAGGGATTTCACGACTTTCTACAAGCAAACCGTGCTTGGACCGGTTTGGTATCTCATACAACCGACACTGACGACGATCACCTATTACATCGTCTTCGGAAAGATTGCCAATCTCTCCACCGATGGAATTTCCCCGCTTGTTTTTTATATGTCCGGCACCATTATCTGGAATTATTTCTCAGCTTGCCTCACCAATAACTCAGAAACATTTTCGAAAAACTCGAACTTGTTTGGAAAAGTGTATTTCCCCCGGCTAGTCGTACCACTCGCAGTCGCGATGAGCGGCCTGGTCGCATTTGCCATCCAATTCACGCTTCTGCTTACAATCTCTTTTGTCCTCTGGCTTAGCCAGGATGGAATAGTGATCAACTTGCGTTTCGTTTTGGCGACACCGCTGATTTTGCTCTATGTTGCGACGCTTGGTGTGGGCGCGGGGCTCGCGGTTTCCGCGCTGACAGTCCGATATCGCGATCTGGTTTACGCCGTCGGTTTCGTGGCTCAACTTTGGATGTATGCGACACCCGTCGTCTACTCCTACAGCCAAATTCCGGAACGGTATCAATGGTTTTATCATCTGAATCCGATGACGACACCGGTTCAGCTATTTCGCTGGGCATTGTACGACGCGTCGCCGCTCCCACTTAGCGTTTGCCTGGCGAATGTAACCGCCACCCTGGTGATTATGATTGGCGGTTTGATACTTTTCGCACGGGCCGAGGCAACCGCTATGGATACGGTCTGATGAATGAAATCGTTGTACGCGCCGAGAATGTAAGCAAGCATTATCGGCTGGGAATCATCAATCACGGTACCTTATATCGCGACCTTCAAAGCTGGTGGGCGCGGCGCCGTAACCTGCCTGACCCAAATGTCTCCATGTCGGATTACGCATCCGACCGAAAGAACAAGGCTCGCCTCAACAACGATATTTTCCATGCCCTCGACGACGTCTCTTTCGAGATTTCCCGCGGCGATATCGTTGGCGTCATCGGCCGCAATGGTGCAGGAAAATCGACCCTTCTGAAGCTGATGTCTCGCATAACGCGCCCGACCTCGGGCTACATTGGCATTCGAGGCCGGATTGCAAGCCTGCTGGAAGTTGGAACCGGGTTCCACCCCGAGCTCACGGGGCGTGAAAATGTTTACCTGAACGGCGCCATTCTTGGAATGACGCATGCCGAGGTCCGCAGGAAATTCGATGAAATCGTTGAGTTCGCAGAAATCGGTGAGTTCATCGATACCCCAGTCAAACGGTACTCTTCGGGCATGTATGTCCGGCTTGCTTTTTCCGTTGCGGCACATCTCGACCCTGAAATACTTCTTGTCGATGAGGTTCTTGCAGTTGGTGATGTCAACTTCCAGAACAAATGCATGGGCCGAATGCAGGAGGTGACCAAGGCGGGTCGGACAATCATGTTCGTCAGTCATAATATGACCGCGGTGAGCAGTCTTTGCCCCCAGTCCATTCTGCTGTCCGACGGACAGGTGGCTGCCATTGGCAGCACCTCAGATGTCATACGCGCTTACTTCGACCGACCCGAGCTTAATGGGAAGATGCATTTTGAGGCGGCTCCCCAGGATATCGACGGCAAGGCCGTAATATGTCGCCTTTCCATCAAAAATGAAGACGGCGAGATCGCTCAAACCGTTGAGCTTACAAAGAACTTCATCATCGAGGTTGAGTATGAGCTGCGGGAGCCGTTAACGGGACTGTCAGTCGGACTGCAGGTCATGATGGAGGATGGCTACTCCTCCGTCATCAGCCTATCTGATCCGGAACTCGATGTAAGCCGCCTCGACGCCAGACCTCCAGGTTATTATCGGGCGCAAGTCGTCATTCCGGCCGGCTTGTTGAACACCGGAACCTTTTATCTCCGCGCGGGCATTTCCAGCCGTTTTTCGATCTATTCGGTGGTTGAAGGCATACGATTCGAAGTCGAAGACAATGTCGGGATCATCCAGATGCTGGGCCAGCAACGAAAACCATCAATTTCGGCGATCCAACTGCCTTGGGATGTAAAGATGCTCTACCGCCGCGATTCTGAGGGCCTATTGAAATGAAGAAAGTACTTGTGACCGGAGCGGACGGCTTCATCGGCTCTCACCTCGTTGAAACCCTGATAAAGGCAGGCGTCGAAGTCCGCGCCCTTTGCCAGTACAACTCGTTTTCCAGCTGGGGCTGGCTGGACCAGTCTGAATACCGCGGCAAGTTCGAGGTCATTCTTGGAGACGTTCGCGACCCAGCACAAATGCGTGCCGTCGCTAAAGGCGTTGACACGATATTTCATCTGGCCGCGCTCATCGCTATTCCCTATTCCTATCAGGCGCCGTCCAGCTATGTGGACACCAACATTAATGGCACGTTGAATGTGCTTCAGGGCGCTCTCGATGCCGGCGTTGGCCGTGTCATCCAGACCTCGACCAGCGAGGTCTACGGAACGGCTCGCTTTGTCCCAATCAGCGAAAGTCATCCGCTGCAGGCACAGTCGCCCTATTCGGCGTCAAAAATCGGTGCTGACGCGATGGCATACAGTTATCATTCGAGTTTTGACCTACCGGTGACGATCGCACGGCCTTTCAACACTTTCGGCCCACGACAATCTGCAAGGGCGGTTATTCCGACTGTGATTTCACAGCTTCTGAGTGGACGGACGACGCTGAAGCTTGGTGCGCTTTCGCCCACCCGGGATTTCAATTTCGTGCAGGATACATGCGACGGCTTTCTGGCGCTCGCGGCCTGCGACGAAGCCATCGGCCAGACGGTCAATATCGGCTCGGGCAGCGAGATTTCGATCGGCGATACCGTTCGGCTGATCGCCGACATCATCGGCGTCAGCGTGAAGATCGAATGCGATGAACAGCGGCTGCGTCCGGCAAATAGCGAAGTGGAACGTCTGTGCTGCGACAACAGCCTGATCAAGTCTCTGACAGGATTTTCGCCGCGTTACAGCTTGGAAGATGGTCTGAAAGCGACGATCGACTGGCTGCGTCAGCCGCAGAATCTGGCGAGATACAAGGCGGATATCTTCAATGTCTAGGCGCGCAGTCATTCTGGCGGGCGGAATGGGAACGCGGTTGCGGCCCTATACTGTCGTGCTTCCCAAGCCACTGATGCCGATCGGCGACTATCCTATTCTTGAGGTGATCATTCGTCAGCTGATATCGGGCGGATTTCAGCATATAACGCTTGCCGTCAACCATCAGGCCGAGCTGATCAAGGCTTTCTTCCAGGATGGCGACAAGTGGGGTGTACGCATCGACTATTCGCTTGAGGACGAACCTCTTGGCACCATGGGGCCGCTGCGGCTGATAAAGGATCTGCCGGAGAATTTCCTGGTGATGAACGGCGACATTCTGACGGATCTCAACTATGCCGATTTTCATGATGCTCACGTCCGCGACGGGAATATATTCACGATCTCATCCAAGACGCGTCAGCATCGCATAGACTATGGCGTTCTTGACACCGGCGAGGCCGGGCTGCTGACCGGTTTTCGAGAGAAGCCGACGGCCGAATACAAAGTCAGCATGGGCGTCTACATGGTGTCTTCGAGGGCCGTCGAGCACATACCACAAGGTGGCGCCTATGGCTTTGATCAGTTGATGCTTGAACTTCTTGCGGCCGGCAAGCCGGCCACGGTTCGAGATTTTGCAGGCTATTGGCTCGATATCGGACGGCCTGACGATTATGCCTTGGCAATCGAGCAGTTCGAATCCATGCGGTCCAGGTTCTTGAATGGTTGATGCCATCGTCACCGGTGCTGGCGGTTTTCTCGGGAGCCGTCTGGTCAGACGGCTCAAGGAGGCCGGTTTTGACGTGCTTGCGCTTGACCGAACACATGGAGATATAAGCGAAGAAAAGGTTTGGCAGGAGCTTCCGGCGGCGCGCACGCTGTTTCACCTTGCCGGCAGGACATTCGTCCCGGATAGCTGGAGCCAAGGCCCGAGCTTCATGGCCGCCAACGTTCTCGGAACGCAACACGCTTTGAGCTGGTGCAAGCGACACAAGGCCAAACTCGTGTTCGCAAGTGCCTATATCTACGGGGTGCCCGAGCGGCTGCCGATCCATGAAAGCGATCCGGTCAGGCCGAACAACCCTTATGCTCTTTCCAAACATCTTGCCGAACAGCTTTGTGAGTTCGCCGCCACGCATGAGCAGATACCGGTGGTGGTATTGCGTCTTTTCAATATATATGGCGCAGGGCAGCGACCCGAATTTCTGATACCGACGCTTCTGAACCGGATACGGGCGAAGCAGGAAATACAGGTCCTGGATCTCAGTCCCCGGCGTGACTATATCTTCGTTGACGATGTCCTGAGCGCCTTTGCCAAGGCCATGGACGTCGCGGAAGGCTACCATTGCATCAATATCGGCTCCGGAATGTCGTATTCGGTGCAGGAAATAATCGACATCTTGCAAGAAGCTGCCGGCACCGATCTACCTGTAGTGTCATCTTGCACAGTTCGGCGGAATGAAATACCTGACGTGCGGGCCGATATCACGCGGGCTCGCACCGTTCTCGGATGGCGGCCGGAATGGGATCTGCCGGCCGGGATGCGCGCGATGATGAAGGAGTCGTAAATTGAACGAGCGTTACGTTCCGATCAATAAGGGCAACTACTCGATGGACACGGTCGAGCGCGAAGCCGCGTTCGACAAGTTCCGGGGTGAAGGCTGGGAAGCAGAATACGCGGATTACCGTCGCAAATGGTCAGAGTATGCCCTGAACCAGCAGGTTTCGGACTATCCGCTGCTCGTCGATCTCGAGCTGGCATCGATCTGCAATCTGCGCTGCCCGATGTGTTATACGATTAGCGACGAGTTCAAGAAAAGTGTGAACACGACGCGGATGGACTGGGATCTCTACTGCCGTATCATCGATGAGATCGGCGGCAAGGTTCCTGCGATCCGTCTTTCGCTGCGGGGCGAGGCCACGCTGCACAAGCGCTTCGCCGACTGTGTGCGCTATGCCAAGGACCATGGGATCAAGGAAGTCTCGACCCTCACGCACGGCTTCAAGCTCAACAGAGACTATTTCGCTCAGCTCGTCGATGCCGGCATCGACTGGATCACCGTTTCGATCGATGGCACCGGTGAGACCTACGAGAAAATCCGCAAGCCAATCAAGTTCGAGGCCCTGCTCGACAAGATCAAGGACATCAAGAAGTACAAAGACGAGCGTGGTCTCCATCGTCCGGTCATCAAGGTGCAAGGCATCTGGCCGGCGATCCGGGAAAATCCGGATCTTTACTATGAGACGTTTGCACCACACGTGGATCTAGTCGCCTTCAATCCGCTGATCGACTATCTCGGAAACGATTCTGACGTTCAATATCTGGATAACTTCACCTGCCCGCAGCAATACCAGCGCCTCGTTATCGGCGCCGACGGGCTTGTGATGAAGTGCTCGAACGACGAGGAAAATCGCGAAGTCATTGGTGACGCGACCAAGGAGACGGTACACCAGATTTGGCACGGCGAAAAAATGAATGCAGTCCGCGCCTTGCACAAGGAACCGCAGGGCTTCTTGAAAAGTGAAGTATGCCGCCGATGCTATCTGCCTCGCCTGACGGATGATGAGCCGACCGAAATCTGCGGCCGGAAAGTGATCGTCCGAAATTACGTAGATCGGGCCCAGGAAATCGGAAAATAGAGCAGCAGCCGGGTGCATATCGGTCGTGTGCGGGATGACATTGCACAGAGCTGGACTGAGCTGTGCTACCGCTATTGGAACGCCGGCCGTATAGTGAATTGCAGGAGTAGCAGATGTTCCGGAACTACCGACCCGACCGGTGTTATATTATCGCCGAAATCGGCGGGAATTTTACGACTTTTGATCAGGCAAGACGGCTGATCGACGAGGCCAAGGCGTCCGGCGTAGATGCTGTCAAGCTCCAGACTTATCGCGCAGAGACCCTGTCGAGCCGGAACGCCATGTTCGATATGGAAAACACCGGCGTTACCTCGCAGTTCGAGCTTTTCCGTAAATATGAAATCGGTCACGAGCTTCACGAAGCGGTTTTCCGCTATGCCGAGGAGCATGGGCTGGACTGGTTTTCGTCGCCCTCACACGAAACGGATGTCGATCTGCTGGAAAATTGCGGGGTTGGTGCCCACAAGGTGGGCTCGGACGATGCGGTCAACATTCCCTTCCTCCGCTACCTGGCAAAAACGGGCAAGCCGATAATCCTGTCGACGGGAATGTCGACGCTCGACGAAGTTCGGGAATCCGTTGGCGCAATCAAGGAGGCGGGTAATCAGAAGCTCATCCTGCTGCACGCCATCACAAGCTATCCGACGCATCCGGAAAATGTGAACCTGCGCGCAATGCAAACGATGATGGAGGCGTTTCCGGATCTCGACGTTGGCTATTCCGACCATACGTTGACCCCGGTCGCCAGCCTTTGTGCCGCCGCGATGGGCGCACGGGTTATAGAGCGGCATTTCACCTACGACAAAACCGCCGATGGTCCCGACCACATGCTCTCGGCCGATCCAGCAGAAATGAAATGGCTTGTGGATGCGATACGTGCTTTCGAGGTGATGAAAGGCAGTGGTCGCAAGGAACCGGCCGCCAGTGAAGCGACGACAAGATTGAACAACCGCAAGAGCATTGTCGTCAATCGACCGCTCAATGCTGGCCATGTCATCTCTGTCGGCGATATCTCGGTGAAGCGACCTGGGACAGGGATTGAACCGAAGCATCTCGACACTCTTGCGGGGCGACGGCTCGTGAATGATCTCGATGCGGACGCCGTTCTCCAGTGGAGCGATCTGGCGTGACGCTTGGAATCATTATCCAGGCGCGGATGGGATCGACCCGATTGCCGGGAAAGGTGCTTCGCGACATTTCCGGCAAACCGCTTCTCGGACATGTTCTGGGTAGGCTTCAAATGTTGAAGCGGCCTGCTAGGGTTGTCGTTGCAACATCATCGGCCGGCGAGAACGATATGATCGAAGCGTGGTGCCTTGAGCATGGTGTAAGCTGCTTTCGTGGCGACGAAGCCGATGTTCTCGATCGTTATTTTCAATGCGCAAAATCGCTCGGAATGTCCGACATTGTTCGAGTGACCGCGGATAATCCTTTCACTGACATCGAGGAGCTCGAGAGGCTGATCGATCTGCACCAAAAACAGGGATTCGACTACACGCATGCGTTCGGCCAGTTGCCGATCGGCGTTGGTGCCGAGATATTTACGTTCGAAGCCTTGGCGCGCAGTCATCGCGAGGGAAAGCTGCCGCACCATCGCGAGCACGTGAATGAATACTTCACCGACCGGCCGGAACTGTTCAAGATCGGCCAGCTCGACGTACCACCGGCTAAAATATCCCCCGAACTGCGCCTGACGGTAGATACAGAAGAAGACTGGAGACGGGCTTGCGCTCTGGCAGCGCGCGGAGGTGGGAACTGGCTCGGAACAGAAGAAGCGATCAGACTATGTTCGTCTTCTGCATAGAGAGTTCGCATGCACGCGGCATGGGGCATCTGTTTCGGTCGTTGACGCTCGCCACCGAATTGCGTTCGCGCGGTCATTCGGTGCTATTTTTAGCGAACGATCATCCGAATTCGTTGAGGATCATCCGGGAGCGCGGCTTTGACGTGGCGCTTTATGATCTCGCCTCCGTGACCGGATGGGAGGATGGCTTTATCGAACCCGATGCATCATCCTCGGTCTGGATCAATGATCGCCTGAATACGCAGCGATCCCACAGTGAAGCGATTAAGCGTTTAGGCGCCAAGCTCGTTACCTTTGATGATCGTGGCGATGGCGCGGAACTTGCCGACATCAATATCTGCGCGCTCCTGTTTGAAAAGACTGAGGGTCTCAGGGGTAAGGATGTTCGGCTGGGAGTGGAGTACATGATACTCAATCCTGAAATCGCTGCGTATCGCAGGATTCGGCGAAGCCTTGCATCGATACTCGTCACGCTCGGAGGCGCCGATACCTACGGCGTGACGGTCCGCGTCGCCAAATGGCTGAGCAGCAAGTCTTTTCCCGTCACCATCGTCACGGGCCCGAGCTTCCAGCACATGGCGGAGCTTGAAGGGGTCGTCGCGACCGCTGCACCGGGTCGGTTCAAACTGCTCAACCAGGTGCCGTCGCTTGCGGCAGAGATGCAGGGACACGATCTGGCGATTACCGGCGGCGGTGTCACCCCATTCGAAGCCTGCGCGGCCGGCTTGCCGTGCGTGGTGATCGCCAACGAACCTTTTGAAATCCCGGTGGGGCGTGCGCTCGAAGAGCTTGGAGCAGCGTTCTTCGCCGGGCATCACTCGGCATTCGATCTCGGCATCCTGGAAAAGCCGATTCCCATCAAGAGCATGAGCGAGACTGCCATGGCCAATGTCGATCTTGGCGGAGTCGGCCGCGTTGCCGATCTGCTGGAAAGATTGGCTGCATGACTATGACAGCGGTGATCCATCAGCCGGACTTTGCGTCCTATCTCGGCTTTTTTCAGCGTTTTCTGAACGCCGACGTCTACATCGTTCTGGATCACGTTCAGTTCGTCCATGGCACGAGCAAAAGCTGGACGCATCGTGACAAGATAAAGACGGCACAAGGCGACCGCTGGCTCACCGTCGGAATTAGAAAGCCAAGCTTCGGTACACCGATCAATGCGGTGGAACTGGCACCCGGCACAGGATGGATAGACCAAAACCTTTCCCTGCTTCGGGAAAACTATCGCAGATCTGACGGTTGGAGTGAGGTCTTTCCCCGTATAGAGGTCCTCTATGGCAGGCGGTTCGAGCTACTGGCCGATTTCAACATGCATTTCCTCGAAGGGATCCTGGATATGCTTGAAGTCACCATGCCGATGGTACGATCAAGCACTCTAAGCCCCGAGGGTCATAGGAACGAATTGCTTGTCGAACTGCTGCGTAAAGTGGGAGCAACACGTTATCTCTCGGGTCTCGGCGCGCGCGGCTATATGCAGCCCGAACTATTCGAGGCAGCCGGAATCGAAATCGAATGGCAGCATTTCGTCCACCCGGTTTACCCACAGCCGTTCGGCGAATTCGTTCCCTATCTCAGCATCCTCGACACACTGCTGAATTGTGGTATTGCAGGCACGCGTGACCTGCTCTGGAGTTGCAAATGAATATTCTCGCGATCGGTGCCCATTTTGACGACGTCGAACTGGGCTGTGGCGGTGCATTGGCGCGCCATGCGGCAAACGGCGACACGGTTTACGTCTATGTTGCAACCGTATCCGGCTTTTCCAACCAATATGATCAGTCCGTGCGCAGCAGCCAGGTCGCCAGAGCGGAAGCGGATGCTGCGATGGAAATCCTCGGAGTCGAGAAGATGTTTTGCGGCGAGTTCAAGACGCTCCAGATCGAATTCGTCGACCCGCTGAATATCGAGATCCTCAAGCTCGTGCAGGATCTGAAGATCGATATGGTCTACACCCACTGGGTCGGAGACATCCACCATGACCATCTGGCCTTGTCGCGCGCGTCGCTGCATAGCTGCCGCCATGTGCCGCGCCTGCTGATGTACCGCAGCAACTGGTATCATTCGACGGTCGATTTCAGGGGGAATTTCTACGTCGACATCACCTCCCATTGGGACCAGAAGGAAAAGGCGATCCTTGCCCATGAATCCGAGATGGAGCGCACAGGACGGAAATGGGTGAGCTTCTTCCGCAATGAAGCGGAGAACGCCGGCCAGCGCATCGGTGTAAAATACGCGGAGGTTTTTGAGGTCGTAAAGTGGCTGCAGCTTTGAGAAAAATTTTGACCTTTGGCTCCATGCTGCTCCCCTATGGTGTGCATGAGTTGAGGCGCAGGCTAAGTACTCGCCACAAACTCTCTGCTGATGTCGCGAGATCACTGGCAGAAAATAGACAACTTGCTGGTCAGCACGAGGGCGGCCGCTGTTTTATTTTAGGAAACGGCCCGAGCGTCAAGGGCTTGGATCTGTCGCGACTTCAAGGCGAAACCGTTATAACTGTTTCCAATGGCTACCTGCACTCCGATTTCGGCAAGTTCCAGTCTCGTTATCATTGTGTTCCGCAAATTACCTACGTAACGATGACGTCGGAGGACGTGATCGACTGGTTTGACGAGATGCATTCACACCTGGGCGCCGCGGAACTGTTTCTCAGTTCCACTGAAGCGGAACTGGTTCGAAAGCACAATTTGTTTTCAGGGCGAACGGTTCGGTATCTTGTGCTCGGTGAAAGCTTCGACGAAAGAACATCAGAGGAAGTCGTCGATATCTCTCGACCGGTCCCTCGTGTCGAGTCGGTGCCGGTGATGGCCTTGATGATAGCGATGTATCTTGGTTTCAAAGAGATCATCCTGCTCGGCATCGACCACGATCGTTTCCTGACATCGAGCTACGGATACGCCTTCGACCTCAAGGTGCAAAAGGGAAAAGATTTCACCGTAAATGCGGACGGCACCCTGACAAGGACCCGTCACGACGAGTTTCAGCAGCTGGCGCGGCTGTGGCGGCAGTATCGAGCCATCTCAAATATCGCCAAAGCGAATGGTATCCGCGTCGTCAATTCCACACCCGGCGGAGCACTGGACGAATTTGAGAGGCGGCCTTTCCAGGCTTGGTTCGAAGAATGAAGCGCCTTCATCCTGCGTCAATACTGGCTGATAGAACAAACGCGCGGTTCGCTGTCGCCGATGTGTCTTTTGTACAACGGCCGGATTTCTGTTGGTTCGTAAGGAAAGACGACAATATTTGATGCGCGTAAACGTCCTAATTCCGGTCTTCAACCGACTTGAGCACACTCGCAAAGTTATCGCGGCCTTGAGGGCCCAAACCGTTGTCGACAATATCCGAATTGTCATCATTGATGACGGCTCCACCGATGAAACGGCTGAGTTCCTCGCGGCGCAGCCTGACGTGACGAGCATAAGAGGCGACGGCAATCTGTGGTGGGGCGGAGCCATAGAGGTCGGTCTGAAGCGGGTTCTGCCCGACTGTGGCCCCGAAGACTACATCCTGTTCGTCAACAATGACACGTGGTTTGGCCCGACCTATGTCGAGACATTGATACGGTGTTCACGCGAAAATGGGGATGCCATTGTCGGCAGCGTCGTTCATGAGGAGGAGAGCGACCCGCCTTTGACGGGCGTGGGACCGCGCTTGAACATAAATCGTATTGCGGTATGGGACATTCTTGCCGAGTTGAGTGAAGAGGAGCGCCGGAATCCTAAGCCGCTCTATAAGGCGGACGCGCTCAGCGGTCGCGGAACGTTGTTTCCCGCGGAACTGTTCAAACGGCATGGAACCATGCGCCCGCGTTTCCTGCCGCATTATATGGCCGATTACGAAATATCCATGCGCTTCGCACGAACGGGCGTACAACTCCTTGTTTCCAGCGAAGCCATAGTTTATTCACCGCCAGTCTACGGCGCTCACGTGTCGAATATGTCTTCGTGGAAGAAGCATTTTGGCCGGCGCTCGCCCCACAATGTATTTCAGCGGGCCGCGTTCTATTCTTTGATCGGCACGCCTTTGCAACGGCTGACAGCGCCATTGCGCATGGCGGCCTTCATGATTATCCGGACGGCCCATGCTCTGCGAGCGAGAAATGAAAAAGGACAATAACGACGCGATGAAGAGCGATCATCAGATGCAGTGTATTGCCTGCGGTTCGAATATGGAAACATTTATCGAGCGCATATCCGACGATCGATACGGCTGCCCCGGTGTATATTCGATCGAGAGGTGCGTGTCTTGCGGTCATATGACGACCACACCGCCGCTCACGGAAGAAGACCTGCCTGGGCTTTACAGTACGTATTATCCACGCCGGGAAGTTGATTTCTCCGCCATAGAGCGAGAAGCTGCGCTGGTAAACAAGCCTTTCGCCGCTTTCAATCGTTGGATGGCCGGCACCGACCACCAAGGCCACTATCTAGCGCAGCCTGGTGAGAAGGTACTGGATGTCGGTTGCGGCTCATGCATTTCACTCCTTGAAATGCGCAACAAGGGTATCGAAAGCTGGGGGATCGAGGCGGATCCGAATGTGCGGACGATTGCCGATCACTTTGGTTTGCAAGTCCATATCGGCAACATTTACGATCTGCCCTTTCCCGACATGAAGTTCGACCTGATTGTATTGAATCAGGTGCTCGAACATGTGCCGGATCCTTCGGCCATGCTGCAGGCGGTAAGAGAACGTCTCACCCCCCAGGGTCGCGTGATCATGGCGTTCCCCAATACGGGCTCGTTTCATCACAAGATCTGGAAAGACCGCTGGATCAATTGGCACATTCCCTATCACCAAAATCATTTCAACCGCACCTCTTTTACCAAACTCGCCGGCAAGTTTGGTTACAAGGTCGAAAGCGTCAGAACGGTTACGCCTAATCTCTGGTCGGTCCTGCAATTACGCACTGCACGCGAGCGGAAGCAGGAGGGCAAGTCATCATCCACCTGGACGCACAATGCTGATGCAATCCAAGCCAGGCCACCGTTCTTCACTCGGCTGAAGAACATAGCCCTATCGCGTGGCGCGCGTGGGGCCGGAATGGTGATGGGATTGGGCAATCGAATTCTGGATGCCGCAGGCAAGGGCGACAGCCTTCTCTTCGTGCTGAGGCCGATCTAGAAATTCCACCCGCTTTCCCGCAGGGTCAGGCGATCGCACGTAGGAACGCTCCGACTACATCGGAGCGGATATGCAGGCACGGGTGCAGTTCAAGCTCACGCCGCGAGGCCTGGATACAATGAGGTATGGCGTGTCAAGAACCGGAAGAAGTTGCTTCGAAATGGCGAGGGACCTCCTGCATTGATCAAGGATAATCTGCAGTACTGGATTGCGACGCCGCCTTTCCCTCTGCTACGGGTTGGCTAGATTTCGCCTCTTCGAATATGAGCAAGACACCCGTTAAAATGGCTGCAGACACTGCCGATCCACGTACTCCCCGGATAAGCCTCATCACCGTTTGCTGGAACGCCGAGCGGACCATTGCCGATACGTTGCGGTCCATCGACACGCAAACCTACCACGATTTCGAGCACATCATCATCGACGGTGGCTCAAGCGATTCTACGCTCGCCATCATCGCTTCGGCGCCTGCCGAGAACCGCCGTGTGCTTTCGGGACCGGATGGAGGCATCTATGAGGCGATGAACAAAGGAATTGGTCTAGCAACCGGTGATATTATCGGGTTCCTGAATGCGGACGATATTTTCGAGAGCAGCGACTCCCTCGGAACTGTGGCGGCTGCGTTGGAAGATGAAGCATATGACGGCTGCTACGGCGATCTCGTCTATGTTTCCAACCGGCATACCGATCGCAAGATCCGCTACTGGAAATCGCGTGCGTTCAGATCCGGTTCTTTCGCCCGTGGCTGGTGTCCACCACATCCGACATTTTATGTTCGACGTAGCATTTATGAACAGTTCGGGCGGTTTGATCTGCGTTATCGGCTTGCAGCCGACGTCGAGCTTATGATGCGATTTTTGGAAGTCGCGCGGATCAGAACAATCTATATCCCGCGAGTCCTGGTCAGGATGCGCTTAGGGGGCGCCACGAACAAGAACGTTCAAAATATATCGCGTCAGAACAAGGAGGTGCTGTCCGCCCTTGCCGACAACGGCCTGAAGGTCTCAACATCGATGTTCTGGGCCTTTAAGATCGTGAACCGGTTGGGCCAGTTCCTGATGCGCAATCGATCGCAGGACCTATCAGATTAAGTCCACGCCGCCGCAATCGCCGGTCACACCGCCCCCTGCACCCCTTCCGCAATCGCCGTCATCCTCTCCGCCCAAGCATGCCCGATCTCCCGGTCTGGGTTTACCAGGAGGTCGGATTGCGTTCATGCAAAAAGGAAATCCCCCGAGTCCAAGCTCGTCAAGGCAACGTTCCTCAACACTATGGTGTTGTCGATATCGGCTGTAACGATTGTATCGTTGCCATACTGACTGGATGCAGCAAAAAGCGATTCCCAGTCGGCGAAAATGTTGTGATCGATCGAGATCACATCATGTGCGGAGCCGGTTGCCACGAAGTTGGTGATCGTATCGTGGCCCCAGTTCAGCGAATAGACGAAGACGTCGGCTGCTGCTCCACCAGTGAGGATATCGTTGCCGGCGCCACCCGTCAGCGTATTAGAACCACTGCCGCCGACGATAACGTTGTTCAGCGCATTCCCTGTTCCGGCAAACGGCCCTGTCCCGGCAAAGCTCAGGTTCTCGACATTGCCGGCAAGCGTATAGTTCGCCAGGTTGGTGCGAACCGTGTCGGTCCCGGCGTCAGCGGCTTCGGTGACGAGGTCGCCGGCATTGTCGATGATGTAGGTGTCGTTGCCCGCTCCGCCGATCAAGGTGTCCGCACCTGCCGCGCCATTCAGCGTGTCGTTGCCGGCGCCGCCGGTGATAGTGTTGGCGAGCGCATTGCCGGCGCCGGTGAAGCTGGCCGATCCGGTATAGGTCAGGTTCTCGACATTGTTGCTGAGCGTATAGCTTGAAAGCGCCGTCTGGACCGTGTCCGTCCCTTCGTTCACATTCTCGATCACGATGTCAGTCGCAATATCAACGACGTAAACATCGTCGCCCATCCCACCCGACATCTTGTCTGCACCAGACCCGCCGATCAAAGTGTCGTTGCCCGCAGCCCCCGCGAGGCTGTCAGCGCCAACACCACCTGTGATAACGTTGTCGAGCAGATTCCCTGTTCCGACAAAGGTTGCCGTTCCGATGTAGGTGAGGTTCTCGACATTGACGCCAAGCGTATAGTTTGCCAGCACGGTCCTGACCGTGTCGGTTCCCGCGGCGGCGTTCTCGGCAACGCTGTCGCCGGCATTGTCGACGATATAGGTGTCGTCGCCCGCACCGCCGATCATCGTGTCGGCGCCAGCCCCGCCATTCAGCGTGTCAGTGCCGGCGCCGCCGGAAAGCGTATCGGTGGCCGCG
>NZ_VSZV01000353.1:126451-127877 GCF_008919455.1 Rhizobium sp. PEPV16 | reverse complement strand
GTCGCTCGCACTGTCGACCACATAGATGTCGTTGCCGGCTCCGCCGATCAGCGTGTCATTGCCGGCACCGCCGTCCAGAAGATCGTTGCCGGCGCCGCCGATGATCGTGTTGGCGAGCGCATTGCCGGTGCCGATAAAATCGCCGGTGCCGATGAAAGCCAGGTTTTCGACATTGGCAATATTGGTCAAGGCATAGGAAGAAAGCACCGTCCTGATCAGATCGGTCCCTTCATTCAGCCCTTCGGTGACCACGTCGGCCAGATCATCGACGATATAGATGTCGTGGCCCGCTCCGCCGATCAGCGTGTCAGCACCTGCCCCGCCATTCAGGATGTCATTACCGACACCACCAGTGATCGTGTTGGCAAGGCTATTGCCTGTCCCGACAAAGGCTGCCGTTCCGATGTAGGTGAGGTTCTCGACATTAGCACCCAATGTGTAGGCACTCAGGTTCGTTCGAGCCGTGTCGATCCCCTCATTGGCGGCCTCGGTGACGAGGTCGCCGGCATTGTCGACGACATAGGTGTCGTCGCCAGCACCGCCGATCAAGCTGTCGGCGCCAGCCCCGCCATTCAGCGTATCATTGCCGGCGCCGCCTGACAGCGTATCGATGGCAGCCGCCCCTGTGATTACATTGTCGAGATCGTTGCCCGTCCCGGCAAAGGCCGCCGCTCCGATATAGGTGAGGTTCTCGAGGTCGCTGCCAAGCGTATAGCTTGCCAATGTCGTGCGAACCGTATCGGTTCCCTCGTCGGCAGCTTCGGCGACGCTGTCGCCGGCATTGTCGACGATATAGGTGTCGCTGCCCTCACCGCCGATCAAGCTGTCCGCACCTGCCCCGCCGTTCAGCATGTCAGAGCCGGAGCCGCCGGTGATCGTATTGGCAAGCGCATTGCCGGTGCCGGTGAAGTTGGCCGATCCCGTGTAGCTCAGGTTCTCGACATTGACCAATGCGGCGATCGAGTAGGCTGCAAGTAACGTGCGGATTTCGTCTGTGCCGGCACTGGCCAACTCGGTGATGACGTCGCTCGCACTGTCGACCACATAGATGTCGTTGCCGGCTCCGCCGTTCAGCGTGTCATTGCCGGCACCGCCGTCCAGCGTGTCGTTGCCGGCGCCGCCGGTGATCGTGTTGGCGAGCGCATTGCCGGTGGCGGTGAAGCTGGCCGATCCCGTGTAGCTCAGGTGCTCGACATTGGCATTGATGGTCAAGGCATAGGAAGAAAGCGCCGTCTTGATCAGATCGCCTCCTTCATTCAACCCTTCGGTGACCACGTCGCCAACATTGTCGACAATATAAGTGTCGTTGCCCGCTCCGCCGATCAGCATGTCAGCGCCAGCCGCACCATTCAGGGTGTCGTTGCCGACACCACCCGTGATCGTGTTGTCGAGGCTATTGCCTGTTCCGACAAAGGCTACCGTACCA
>NZ_VSZV01000353.1:125292-126441 GCF_008919455.1 Rhizobium sp. PEPV16 | reverse complement strand
CCCTCATTGGCGGCCTCGGTGACGAGGTCGCCGGCATTGTCGACGATATAGGTGTCGTGGCCCGTTCCGCCGCTCATCGTGTCGGCGCCAGCCCCGCCATTCAGCGTATCATTGCCGGCGCCGCCTGACAGCGTATCGATGGCAGCGCCACCCGTGATCGTGTTGTCGAGGCTATTGCCGGTGCCGGCAAAGGCTAGCGTGCCGATATAGGTGAGGTTCTCGAGGTCGCTGCCAAGCGTATAGCTTGCCAATGTCGTGCGAACCGTATCGGTTCCCTCGTCGGCAGCTTCGGTGACGAGGTCGCCGGCATTGTCGACGATATAGGTGTCGTTGCCCTCACCGCCGATCAAGGTGTCCGCACCGACCCCGCCATTCAGCATGTCAGAGCCGGCGCCGCCGGTGATTGTGTTGGCGAGCGCATTGCCGGTGCCGGTGAAGTTGGCCGATCCCGTGTAGCTCAGGTTCTCGACATTGACCAAGGCGGCGATCGAGTAGGCTGCAAGCACCGTGCGGATTTCATCGGTGCCGGCGTTGAGCGCCTCGTTGATCACGTCGCCCGCACTGTCGACCACATAGATGTCGTTGCCCGCTCCGCCGTTCAGCGTGTCATTGCCGGCGCCGCCGTCAAGCAGATCGTTGCCGGCGCCGCCGATGATCGTGTTGGCAAGCGCATTGCCGGTGCCGGTGAAGCTGGCGGATCCCGTATAGATCAGATTCTCGACATTGTTGCCGAGCGCATAGCTCGAAAGCGCCGTCTTGATCAGATCGGTTCCTTCATTCAGTCCTTCGGTGACCACATCGCCAACGTCATCGACAATATAGGTGTCGTTGCCCGCTCCGCCGATCAGTATGTCTGCTCCGGCCTTCCCGTCCAGGATGTCGGCACCTGCCGCGCCCCTGATCGTGTTGGCAAGGCCATTGCCCGTCCCGGCAAAGGCCGCCGCTCCAATATAGGTGAGGTTCTCGAGGTCGCTGCCGAGCGTATAGCTTGCCAGCGTCGTGCGAACCGTGTCGATCCCCTCATTGGCCGCTTCGGTGATGAGGTCGCCGGCATTGTCGACGATATAGGTGTCGTCGCCCGCACCACCGATCAAGCTGTCCGCACCTGCCCCGCCGTTCAGCGTGTCGTTGCCGATACCGCTGGTGATG